>CAYWGB010000081.1:0-5186 GCA_964457825.1 uncultured Campylobacterales bacterium
TGTCTCCTTTGCCGTTGAAATTATGAAAAATGTTGCCGTTTTTGTACTCTATTTTGCTATAGATACCTCTGTGACCTATTTCGTTGGTACGATACTGAGTATTGATAATGCCGCCTGTTGTGCTGGTGTCGCTGGGCAGTATGTAGAGTACTGCACCCTCTTGGATGCATATGCTCTTTGTCGGCCAAAATATATAGATGAGTATAAAACTAGAGAGTATCAGCAATATTAGGTAAAAGATATCATATCTCCATAGATACAGCAAGAGTAGTATGAGTGTCAAGAGTATCATACCGTATTTTTTGATCTTGTTGAAGCTACTATCTATCGGATTTAGATTTTCTTGTGCGGCTACTGGGTTTAGCTTGAAATCTGTTACGATAGTTTTACTGATGAATCTATGCTGCACACTGTTGTAGTAGCTGATATTTGTACTTTTGATAGAGGAGGGGAGTACAAAGTAATAGTCTACTATGCTGATAGATCCATTTTGTTTAATCTTTTCTATGCCATACTCGATAGCGTTTTTAATAAATATCTCTCTGGGGTTTGCCTCTGTGGCTTTTATGGTCAAAGAAACCATATTGTTCTTGCCATCAAAAGTAGATACCTGCGATGTAAGTATCTTCATATCACTAGCAATGAGTCCGCAAAAGTCTGTCTGTTCTGAGGTATCAAGTTCGGTTACAGGTATGTATTTGCCATTTAGCTTGGCTGGTATATCCTCTGTCTCTATGGTGATATTTGGTGTTTTGAAGTCAGTATCAAAGGCTTTAAAGTAGAAGGTATAGAATGTATTTGGTCCATTTATGTCTCTGATTGGTTCAGTTGTTAGTGGATCTGAGCTACCACCATCGAATGAGAATTTAGGAGAAGTGGAGCTAGCATTGGTATCGGCTAGTATTGTGACCGGAAAAACCTGCGTAGCATAGATCTGTTTAGGGACGTAGCTATATGTGTATTTAACCTGAGCACTCAAGGTGCCAATGAGAAAAAAAAATAGTACTAAGAGCCGACTATTACTCATATGCTAAAAAAACCATCTAGCATAATTTGACCATCATCGGAGCCCAATATAGACTCTAGAGCTCTCTCTGGATGTGGCATCAGAGCAAAGACATTTTTCTCTTTGTTGCATACTCCTGCTATGTTGCTTGTCGAGCCATTGAGGTTGATTGGGTTACCATCTGCATCGCAATATCTCAACAGTATCTGGGAGTTCTCCTCCATCTCTTTTAGCTCTTGCTCATTTATGAAATAGTTGCCATCGGCATGAGCTACTGGGATATCCAATATCTGATCTTTAGAGCACTTTGATAAAAAAACATTATCGTTGTTTATCACTTTTATCTTTTGAAACTTGGAGATAAAGTGTAGATTGCTGTTGCGTTTGAGTGCTCCTGGCACGAGTCCCATCTCTGCTAAAATCTGAAAACCGTTACATATCCCTAGTACATATCCGCCTTTTTTGGCGAAATCTTCTACAGCTTTGATAATCGGTGCGAAGCTTGCGATAGATCCTGATCTGAGATAGTCCCCATAGCTAAAACCTCCGGGTATCACTATCAGGTCTGTCTCTGCGGGCAATGATCTATCTTCATGCCAGACGATAGTGGTCTTGGCTCCTAGTTTTTCAAATGCATACCTTGTGTCATATTCACAGTTTGTTCCTGGGAATTGCAGTATGGAGACATTTGGTTTTTTCATTGGCTTATCTCTATATCGTACTCTTCTATGACAGTATTTGCCAATAGAGTTTGTGTCATCTCTTCTGCTTCTATTTTTGCCTTATCGAGATCTGTTGAATTTAGCGTGAGGATTATCTGCTTTCCTATCCTAACATCATTCACATTATCAAAACCTAATGATTTGAGTGCATGGTGTGTAGCTTTGCCTTGTGGGTCGAGGACGCCTGATTTGAGATATATATTTACTGTAGCTTTGATAGTCTTCTCCTTATCTGTTTTGTATGCGTTCGAGCACCATTTTGTATGCTTGGGTTAATCCACCTAAGCCTTGCCTAAATCTGTCTTTGTCCAATTTCTCATCTGTGTTTTTGTCCCAAAGTCTAAAATTGTCAGGACTGAGCTCATCTATGAGAATGATATTATCATCTTTATCGTAGCCAAATTCAAGTTTGAAATCTACTACTTTTATCTCGAGCTCATCGTAAAATTTACTCAGTATAGTGTTAATCCGTCTCGCCATGTAGCGTAGATAATCAAGATGAGACTCCTCTTTGACTAGATTCAGTATCATGCAGTGCTGGTCATTTAGTTTTGGGTCACCTAGCTCATCATTTTTATAATCAAACTCAACAAGCGTAAAAGGTAGTATAGTTTTGTCGGCTATACCTAGATTTTTACTCAGGCTACCAGTGGCTATGTTACGTACGATTACTTCTATTTTTATGACATCAGCTCTTTGGTGTAGCATATTGTTGTCATCTATCATAGAGACAAAATGTGTAGGTATGCCTTTTTCTTCTAGATACTTGAAGAGTTCTGTGGATATTTTGTTATTGAGCTCACCTTTGCCATCTTCGTTTGATTTTTTCTCTCCATTGAAAGCTGTTAGGCTGTCCTTGAATTCAGAGATAAGCAGGTTAGCATCATCTGTTTTCCAGATTTTTTTTGCTTTACCTTCGTATAATAGATCTCTTTTTTGCACTATTTGACTCCTTGAGTTAGTATGAGAGCCTTTAAGATATCAGTAGCACTCTTTAGCTGTGCATCTTTGTAGAGCTTCTCTTTTGAGATGACATATTTTTCATCTTGTTCTTTTGTTGTATTTTTCTCTTTGTGATCTATCTTTTCTAGCTCTGTTGTGAGATGCTTTTTTAAATCTTTCTCTTTGATGGAGACACTATTGTTACCTTCTGCCTTGACTTGGCCAAACTCCACCTCTATATCCGGTGTGACACCTTTGTTTTGGATGGTGCGTCCACTTGGGAGATAATATCTAGCGATAGTGAGCTTGATACCCTCCTTATCAGCTAGGGGCATTATGACCTGTACGCTTCCCTTTCCAAATGTTTTTTTGCCTATGACTACAGCACGCTTGAAGTCTTGAAGGGCACCTGAGACTATTTCGCTTGCGCTAGCACTGCCTCCATTTACTAATACTACCATAGGTTTATTTGGCACAAGAGTTGTGCTGGCTTTTGCATCAAATTTTGTGTTGTCTTGAGGCTGTCGTCCTTTTTGGCTGACTATGGTTCCTTCTGATACAAACATATCCACCAATCCAACAGCCTGATTGAGTAGTCCTCCAGGGTTATTTCTGAGGTCTAGAATGATACCCTTGGTGTTCGGATACTTTGCTATGGCCTTTTTTGTGTCAGCTACCACCTTTGCGTCAAATGATGTTATGTGGATATATAGTAGGTCATCATCGATAGTTTTTGGTTTTACTGAATCTACCTTGATGATGTCTCTGGTAATTGGTGTAACTATGGGTTTTGGCTCGCCTTCTCTGATGATTGTTAGCTTTAGACTAGTTCCAGGCTTGCCTCTCATGATATTTACAGCTTCATCTATGCTTATCCCGATTGTTGCTTGGTCATCAATTTTAAGTATAATATCTCCAGCTTTTACTCCAGCCTTGGCAGCTGGTGTATCATCAATTGGCGCGATGATAGTCAAAGCTCCATCTCTCATCCCTACTACTATACCTAGTCCACCAAACTCTCCTTTGGTTTGAACCGTAAGCTCTTTGAAGCTTTTTTCATCCATGTAGGCTGAGTGGGCATCTAGGTTATTCATCAGGCCTTTGAGAGCCTTGTTTACCAATGTTGTAGTATTGACCTCGTCTACATATTGCTCCTCTATGATCTTTATGATTTGGGTAAATTTTACATATGCAGCCATTTTTTGAGACTCTTGCATGGCCTTTGAGGTCTGTTTCGCATGAACAGGGGAGAGCGCAAGTGCTGATGTGAGAGCTATGCTGGATAGAATATTTCGACGATTGGGTTGCTTGTGATTGTCTAGCATTAATATATCCTTTGTGAGTATGTAATTTTATTGAAAAATCACTTAGAGAGAGACTAATGCGACCTAGATTGCAATTATCTATCTAAAGTTATGATAAATTATACACAACAAAATAAAACAGAAGGGGTTAAATATGAATATTTTAGATAAATTAACCAATCAGATGCAAGGAGCCTTGGAGTCTGGTGTCTCTTTAGCATTACACAATAGTAATCAAGAGGTACAGCCAGACCATCTGCTCTGGGGACTGTTGACAAACAGCGAGAGCATACTAAATCAGGCACTAAATAAGATGGGTATAGACAAGTCAGCTATTGAGCTTGAGGTTAAAAGTCAAGTACAAAAATTTCCAAAGGTCTCGAGCGTAACCAAAGAGAACATCAAGCTCTCTCAGAAATTGGTAGAATCATTGCAGAGGGCTGAGGGTGTAATGGCAGAAAATGGAGATAGTTATTTGGCTGTGGATAGCTGGATTATTTCCAATATCTCCGACTCTTTTATGAAGGAAAGTTTTGAAAAATATCTCGATACGGATGAATTGGTCAAGACACTACTCTCTATGAGAGCAGGTGTCACTATTGATTCGCAGAGTGGGGATGATACTCTGGATGCGTTAGGGAAATATGGTATCGATCTGAATCAAAAAGCGATAGATGGAGAGTTGGATCCGGTAATAGGCAGAGATGAAGAGATGCAAAGAGTAATGCAAATCCTCATCAGAAAAACAAAAAATAATCCTATTTTGATAGGTGAGCCTGGAACTGGCAAGACAGCTATCGTTGAAGGATTGGCTCAAATGATTGTCAACAAAGAGGTGCCATTGAGCCTGCAAAACATGAAAGTCATATCTCTAGACATGAGCCGTTTAATAGCAGGAGCGAAATATAGAGGAGAGTTTGAGGATAGACTCAAGGCTGTGATCGATGATGTAAAAAAGAGTTCAAATATCATACTCTTTATAGATGAGATTCATACTATAGTCGGAGCAGGGGCGAGTGAGGGCAGTATGGATGCTGCAAATATACTCAAGCCCGCTCTTGCCCGTGGTGAGTTGCGCACTATTGGAGCAACTACGCTAAAGGAGTACAGGAAGTATTTTGAAAAAGATAGTGCACTACAGAGGAGATTTCAGCCGGTAAATGTAGATGAGCCTAGCATAAATGAAGCACTACAGATACTAAGAGGTATTAA
>CAYWGB010000082.1:0-5116 GCA_964457825.1 uncultured Campylobacterales bacterium
GCTGTTGGTAAACTAGGAGTGATAGATTTAAAAAATGGTGCTCTTCCTGCCTCAAAGCTCTTCTATGCAGGTGGTGTCTATAGCAATAGAGCATATAGTGGTCATGACATAGGGATAGTGCAGTCAGATTTTAGCA
This sequence comes from uncultured Campylobacterales bacterium, assembly GCA_964457825.1. Taxonomy (GTDB): domain Bacteria; phylum Campylobacterota; class Campylobacteria; order Campylobacterales; family Sulfurovaceae; genus JAAXPZ01. Next base: position 137 of record CAYWGB010000082.1, read on the forward strand.
GTAGCTCGCTCGGCGGTAGATCGTGGGCAAACCTATCCCTAGAAGCCAACTATAAACTAAAAGGCAAAATTTACGGTGCTGTATTTTGGGATATGAGTATTATCAATGAAGATAGCTATGATTTCGGTGGGGATTCGATTAATGCAGTGGGTGTCGGGATTAGATACAAAACAAAGCTAGGCCCAGTCAAGATAGATATTGGAGTTAACCCAAGACATACCTCTGATTATGGCATACATTTTCAGATCGGACAATCTTTTTGATATGAGAATCATTAGGAATATATTTATAGTTCTACTCCTTTTTTTACTGAGCGTTGCAACTGCACTCTATTTTATGATAAACTCTACATATGGAGCCAAAAAACTTACTGATAGATTTGCTGGAAAGTATGGTTTTGAGTTTGGTCAATTTAGCGGCAGTGCCGTAGATGGTGTGCAGGCAGATGGTTTGTATTTTCGTGGCGAGAAGTTAGCCAACACTGTAAAGGTCAAGATAAATACGCTGGCGCTACTGCATGGTAATATAAAGATGTCGGATCTTCTACTCGATGGTGTAGACAAAGAGAAGCTGTTTGAGATGGTAAGCTACTTATCTAAAAATAGCCACAAGAGTACGGATAAGAGCTCTTTCTCGTTTTCATATGAGATTGATGATGGTGTACTGACCACACTGCCTTATGAAGTCGATGGAGTTAGAATAGAGAGTACCAGGATTGAGAGTAGCTATCTATTTTACAAAAAAGGACTCTTTGAAGGAGATGTGGAATCTTTACAGGTGAGTAGTAGCCTTGGTGATTTTAATACCAGTTTGTCATATTACGATAAGGTACTAAGTATTAATAGCTTTTCCACTAACACTATTGACAGTATCGCAATAGAGAAACTTTTTGATGATCAAGATAAGCATGATGAGAAAACAATAGAGAGCAACAATTCTAGAAGTTCAAGCCCTTTTGTTCCAGACGAACTTTTGATAAAAAGTGTTAATTTAGAGATAATGCCACGACAAATATCAAATGTATACATGAACAAGTTTACTGTTGATTTTAAAAATTTAGATATCGATTTTGTGAAAAAGGCCACTAGTGGAGAGGTGTTCCTGAACACAAAGAGTGAGATCTTTGACTTGAATACAAGTATAAATCTCAGTGGTGATATTCTGACAATCAGCAAGGTTGATATCGGTGATATCAACCTTACCAGACTCGATAACTATTTGAAAACTAGACCCAAAGATAATAAAAAATTCACCAAACTACCTTATCTGCCTACTAAGCTAATTGTAGGTGAGCTCAATATTAAAAATATAGAAGGTAAACTAAATGGTATCATAGTGGACTCCAGCCAACTTCAAATGAGTGGAGGGGATAGGGTAATTGATATGCTCTCCAAAGATTCATCATTTGTTCTCAATGGTAAAATTAGTGGAGGAGCATCAATCGGTAAGAATAGACTCGATATTAAAAAATCCACTGATACGTTAGAGTATTGGCCAAATCAAAATAGATATAGTTTTAAAACTGATGCAAAAGTATCTACGAAATATTCTACCAATATACACCTGCTAGCTACCATCAGTAATAAAGATGGATTTAAATACAGCATAAAAGCAAACTCTCCATCTATGAAGCTGGATGACCAATGGAGTGGTTTGTTGAGTGGACTAAATGTTGTGCTGGTGGGTAGTAGTGATATGATGGATGCTACTTTTACGAGTGACTACCTCACTGGCAAGATTGTCTCGACTCAGAGCTATAAGTCGCAAGTTCAAATAGCTACAAAAAAACCAATACCATTAAAAAAATATATATCACTACCTGATAAGCTAGCTAATACAATGGTAAATATAGTCATAGACGCACCAGTGAGACTGGATAAAATATTGCCGCTAGAAGCAAATATAAAAATCACTTCTAATGCGATTAACATGAAAGCTGTTGCATACTACAATAAGCGAATCAGGTTAGATGGTAGAGCTACTTTCCCTCAAAATACAATCTTATTTGATAGCAATACCAAGGTAAAATATAACGCCTTAAATCCAATGAAAATAGAATTTTCACAAAAAGCATCTGGGTATGATATGTTGGTAAGGCATAACGATACTAGGATAGAGGCATCTTATAGTAGTGCCAGCAAAAGTATCTCTTCAAATCTCAAAATGTCTAGCTTTAATGCAACTATCAATAGAGCAGCATCCGGCAAGATGAATATACGTGCTGAGAGTTCTTCGATTGCTGGTATGATGAGTGATATAGAGAGGTTTTATCCCGTTGGCACAAACAGTGTAGATGGTGATGTATCAATCGATGCAGAGATAGGCAGTGATAGCAGTTTTGTGGCTAGAATGCATTCTGGGGAGCTGGTCGTGGACAAGAGTGATCCAAAATCCACAAAGATCAGAGATTTTACTGCGACTTTTGAGGGGGACGATAGTAGTTTAGTTATGAAAAAATATGATATGAATATAGATGATAGGAGATTTTTCTCGACTAAGGCATCCAGAGTTAGCCTAAAGGATAGTGATTTGTACCTCAAGCCACTATGGATAAATGACACACTTCAGACATCAGGACGGTACAACATAACGAGTGGAGATGGTGCATTTGAATCGGCAGGCAATAGCGTAAAAATAAATCATGATTTCATCGATACAGTAGCCTCTTTGGAGTTAAATAGCGTGATCAGTGACAAGCAAAAATCATTTCAGGGTGATATTTTGCTGCATGGAGGCACAATAAAGTATGATCTTCAAAAAGTCTCAATTGCAAGTGATAGTGATATTGTCGTATTGCAAAGGGTAAAAAAGAAAAACGACAATGAGTATATCAAAAATGTAAAACTAGATGTGACATTAAAGAGCGATAAAGCTTTGACCTACGATACAAAAGAGCTACATATCAAAATGATTCCTGATTTATACATAAAAAAGCAGTATGGCAAAAGTGCGGTTCTTAGAGGCAAAATAACCATATTAAAAGATGGATACTATACCTATAGTGGCAAAAAGTTTCTCCTGAAACAGAGTTATATCTATTTCAAAAAAGAGTCACTCTCTCCTCTCTTGGATATCAAGGCCTACTATAGGCATGGTGGACAAGATACACTTATAAGGGTTTCTGGAACCTCAAAAGATCCGATATTGAACTTTGGTTCATCTTCAAAGAATGCTATCCTCTCAGATATATTGTTTGATACGGAAGATGGAGCAAGTGCAAATAAAAAAAATGATGCAGGTCGATTGTTGGCTGGTAGTATCGCCAAAAAGCTTCTGCGTGGAATTGGTCTCGAAGTTGACCATCTGGTGCTGCGAGATAAAGGTTTCGAGATCGGAAAAAAAATAAGCAAAAAGATAACGCTCATCTATGATCAGGAGGAGTCTAGCTCGCTAAAGGTGCGTATCGAAAACAACAAGCATGTCGAGACAGATATATCCGTGGGGCCAAAGTCTGGAAGCATAGATATTCTATACAAAAAAGAGTTCTAGGAAAAGTGTAACATTATTACTCTTGCTTATGCTATTTTATTATAAATATCTATATTGAATAGTTATTTAACTTTATATTTAGAGTTTTGATTATAGAATGTATTATAAATATTTTCAATAAGGACATATTATGTACAAAACAAGAATAATCAAACTATCCATGGTAGTCAGTCTGTTGGGTGTGACGGGTGCATATGCAACCAATGGTGATAGCCTGATGGCTGTAGGAATAAAAAGCAGAGGTATGGGTGGTGCAGGTATAGCCCATGGTCAAGGCGCAGAGTCGTCACTATTGAATCCCGCTCTCATCACTGATGTTGAAGGTCATGAGATATCATTTGGGGCAACTATATTTATGCCTTCTATTGAAACAGACTTAGGCCCAACAGGTAAGAGCACCAAGAGCGAGATGAAGTTGAGCTTGATACCAGAAGTCTCTTTGGCGCAAAATTTAGGTAATGGATATTATGTGGGCACAGGAATGTGGGGAACAGCTGGAATGGGTGTGGATTTTAAAGATACTCCAGGTCTAATGGGTATGAATACTCAGCTGCAGTTGATGCAGTTTGCTGTCCCTTTGGCATATAAAACAGGTGGCCTTAGCATAGCGGTAGCACCGATAGTGCAGTATGGATCTCTTGATATTGCATATACTCTGCCTCCTGCATTTGGTGGAGGCAAGGTTGGTTCTGGTGTCTCTGGTGACTTTGGTGCAGGGGCTAGCTTGGGCGGTACATATGATTTTGGCAATGGTCTTAAGCTTGGAGCTATGTTTAAATCCAAAATCAGCATGAGCTACGATAGGCAGCTGTCAGATGCAACAAGGCCGTTTAACGGTATGGGTGTAGCAATAGGTGACGATCTGGATCAGCCAGCAGAGTATGGAGTGGGTGCTGCATACACATATGGATCACATAATTTTGCACTCGATCTCAAGCGCATAGCATGGTCAAATGCTGCTGGCTATAAAGATTTTGGATGGGATGATCAGACTGTTATAGCTGTAGGATATGAGTATAAACAACCTACGTATGCACTTAGATTAGGATACAATCATGGTAGTTCACCTGTCAAGGAGCTAGATGGCGCGACTCCAGCTGGAGCTGCGATGAATATGTTTAATCTATTGGGCTTCCCAGCAACTGCTGAGGATCATTTCACGCTCGGCGGTAGTTATTACGTCAATGAGAATACATCTGTTGATGTTGCACTGGTGCACTCACGAGAATCAAAAGTAAAGTTTGATACCAGTGGTCTATTTGGTCCAGGTGCTAGCGTAGAGAATAGCCACAAAGAGACTAGCTTGAGTATGCAGGCTACGTATAGATTCTGATAGTTTGGTGAGGCTGTAATGGTCTTGCTGATAGAAAATAATATCAGCACTTATAGCCAGATATCACAAGTTCGCCCATTACTTTTCGTAACACCCAAATAAAATATCACAATAAAATCAACATTTATCATGCTATATCCTAAATAAATATGATAGAC
>CAYWGB010000083.1:0-5113 GCA_964457825.1 uncultured Campylobacterales bacterium
ACAAGAGTAAAAGTGATTGGGCACGGTAGAAGACAAGCACGCAGATCCACACATGCCGTAGCTACAAAAGTATATAGGAAAAAAGCAGCACAAAGTAAGGCTGCCACTATGCCAATCATAGGACAAAGAGAAGTCAACAACAGAAGTCTAGATATACTTAATGGAAAAACTATAGCCAAAAAGCACAAGCGGACATTGGCTGATGCCATGAGAGGCACAAAGAAGGTTACATACAGGAACCCTCTGTCTGAATTACACTAAGTTGTATTATGTGCAAAGAAGATAAAACCCTGCTCCTTCAAGATATAGAGAGTCTCATCTCTTACGGAGTTAAAGAGCCTACTATCAATCCAGTATTACTTGAATATATGGAAGTAAGTGATCTAGAAAGTATCAAAAAAAAATTGATGCAAAAGGTAGGTGATATATCTCAAGAAGACAGAGAGTGGCTTGAGCAGTTTAAAAAGTATGACTGACGAGCTTAAATCAGCTCGATTTCATACTAAGGTAGTTATTTAAGGCTGCTATGTAGGCTCTAGCACTTGCTAACATAGTGTCGATATTTAGTCCATGACCTATCACGGCTGATTCGTTGTCAAATGAGACCTTGACCGTTACATTGGCTAAGGCATCTTTCCCTTTTGTTACAGATATTACCTTGTAGTCTTGTAGGCTTCCATTGTAGCCTGAGATTCTGTCTATAGTCTTAAATATGGCATCGATTGTGCCCTCACCAATACTGGCCTCTATAAACTCTTGATCGTTTCTTTTGATGCAGACTGCAGCACTTGGTACACCATTGCTACAATCCATTAATTGCAATGATATGATTTCAAATATCTGTTCAGCTTTTGTCATCTCATTAGTTACAATGGCTCTGAGGTCATCATCATAGATATCTTTTTTCTTATCTGCTAATATTTTAAATCTCTCAAATGAGCTCTGAAGCGCTTCATCATTGAGGGTAAATCCTAGCTTTTCTAATTTGTCTTTAAAGGCAGCTCTTCCAGAGTGTTTTCCAAGTACTAATGTATCATCCGTATCAAGCCCTATTTCACTTGGGCTAAAGATTTCATAAGTGCTTTTGTTTTTTAGCATGCCATCTTGATGGATTCCACTTTCGTGAGCGAAAGCATTTTTGCCAACTATTGCTTTGTTGGGTTGAGGCTGTATACCTGTGATATTGGCAACCAATCTGCTGGTGGGATATATCTCTTTTGTATTTATGTTGGTTGTGAAATTTGAGTAGATATCTTGACGCACTTTTAGAGTCATAATAATCTCTTCAAGGGCAGCATTGCCCGCTCTCTCTCCTAATCCATTAATAGTGCACTCCACCTGCCTAGCACCATTTTCTATGCTGGCCAATGAGTTAGCAGTAGCCAAACCTAAATCATTATGGTTATGCACAGATATAATGGCTCTATCACCGATATGCTCATGCATCTGAGCAATCAAAGTGGATATCTCATGAGGCAATTTGATGCCAACGGTATCTGGTAAGTTTATGGTACTAGCTCCAGCCTCTATGACTGCGTCGGAAATCTCTTTAAGAAAGCTTATGTCGCTCCTGCCAGCATCTTCGCAGCTAAACTCAACATCTTGGACAAATTCTTTAGCATATGTTACTGCATTTACAGCCCTTTTTATCACTTCGTCAGGTGTCATTTTGAGCTTATGTTGCATATGAATATCACTGGTCGCTATAAAGGTGTGTATTCTCTGTTTGGATGCCTTGGCAATGGCTTCTCCTGCCGCTTTGATATCGTTGTCTATTGCTCTGGCCAATGAGCAGATTGTTGATTGTGTAACATTTTGTGATATCTTTTCAATAGCATCAAAATCGCCCGGGCTCGCTGCCGCAAACCCTGCTTCTATAATGTCTACACCTAAGCGCTCTAATTGAATGGCTATCTGAATTTTTTCTTCAGTATTCATGGAGGCACCTGGGCTCTGTTCCCCATCTCTAAGTGTTGTGTCGAAAATAAAAATTTTATCATTGTTCATTGTTTTGCCTTTTTTGTATAAGGATTTATATCCGTATTAATTTATGTATTGTAAAAATCTTTGAGTGTAAAAATCGTCAAGCGATTAGAGGAGTGAGCACAGCAGGAGGATAGATGCTACTTTATTAAACTGTTTATGTTTATGATTGATTGTGTAGTTCATTCGATACTCCTTGTTTTATGCAGCCAAAGTTAGGCTAAACTTAGGAGCATTATATCAGATATTACTGATTATCTTCTTTGTCGGTTTTTTCAGAGTGTGCCAAACGACTATCTAGATTATTTTGCTCTTCATACTCTCTAATAATCTCTCTAACTCTTTTGCCCTCTATGACCTCTTTGTCGAGCAGTTCTGTTGCCATTTTTTCAATAGCGCCATTATACTCTTTGAGGGTTTTTTTGGCTCTTTCATAATGTTCATCGAGCATTGACCTGACAGAGATATCTATCTCATGGGCAGTTTTATCGCTGTAGTCTTTTATTGTCTGACCACCACCTAAGAATGCTCCACCCGATGACTGTTCTAACACCATCAGGCCAGCTACATCGCTCATGCCGTATGTTGATATCATATCTTTGATAATGCCAGTAGCTCGTTGAAGGTCATTGCCTGCTCCTGTGCTAATCTCTCCTAGAAATACCTCTTCTGCTGCTCGTCCACCCAAGAGCACATCTATCTCAGCAAGCAGTTCATGCTTCTGTTTTAAAAATCTGTTCTCTTCATCAGGAAGATGTAGCGTATAGCCCAATGCTCCTAAGCCCCTTGGGATGATAGAGACCTTGGATACCCTTGTGGCACCTTTGGTGAGCTCTGCCATGAGGGCATGACCACTCTCATGATATGAAACTATCTTTTTTTCCAGCTCATTTATTTTACGGTTTTTCTTTTCTAATCCTACAAAAGCTCTCTCTATAGCCTCCATAAAATCACTTTGTGTTATCTCTTTTTTGTCAGCACGGCCTGCAAGCAAGGCTGCTTCGTTGATGATATTGGCAAGATCTGCTCCGGCGAGCCCAGCTGTAGCTTTTGCTACCTCTTTTAGATCAACATCGTTACCTGTCTTTACACCCTTTATGTGAGTATTTAAAATGGCCAGCCTGCCTTCTTGATCTGGTTTATCTACAAGAACTTGTCTGTCAAATCTACCTGCACGTAGTAGAGCTGCATCCAATGTCTCTGGTCTATTGGTGGCTGCTAGGACAATGACTGGTGTATTGGTGCCAAAGCCATCCATCTCGGCAAGAAGTTGATTTAGAGTTTGCTCCTGTTCACTGTGGCCACCCATCTGATTGCCTCTAGATCTGCTTTGCCCAATTGCGTCTATCTCATCTATGAAGATAATAGATGGAGCCTCTTTTTTGGCTTGAGCAAATAGATCACGTACGCGACTAGCGCCAACGCCAACAAACATCTCCATAAAGCTAGACCCACTTACGGAAAAAAATGGCACACTGGCCTCTCCTGCTACTGCTTTAGCCAGCAAAGTTTTACCGGTACCTGGAGGCCCTACGAGTAGAACTCCTTTTGGTATTTTGGCTCCTAATTCGATGTATCTTTCTGGAAATTTGAGGAAATCCACTATCTCTTTGACCTCATCCTTTGCTTCTTCTACACCTTGTACATCATCAAACTTAGTATCTGGCTTTTCAGAGTTTATCATACCGTTTGCTTTACCAACCCCAAGTATGCCTCCGCCCATGCCCTTGGACATTTTCTTCATAACAAAAATCCAAACTACGATAATGATAAGGAATGGCAACAGTACTCCTATTGTTTGGTCGATTAGTCCACCATCCATTACTCCAGAGTATTCGATACCTTTTGCTTCCATTTGTGGTATTAACTCTCTATCAAATGCCGGTATATTGTCTGCGATATAGAGAGTCTTGACTCCATTATCTTCTGATTTTGCTTCTATGGTTCTAGGTGTTAGTTTTACGCTTTTTAGTTTACCATTTTTGATGAGATTTTTCACATCTGAGTATGAAACATGCTCTACAGTATACTTGCTGCCTCCGAACATATTGTTTCCCGAAGTGGGTGAACTTGATCCGATAAATGCTTTAAAAATGACGATAATCACTATAGAGAATAGTGCGAAAGCAAGCAAGGGATTATTGTTAAAAAAGTTATTATTTTGATTGTTGTTCTGATTACTATTTTGGTTATTGTTTGGTTGCATTATTTTGTATCCTAAATTTATAGTCTATTTTACTCTATAGATGAGTGTCACCCACTCATCTATCTGTTTTCTTTGCAAAAGTTCAAATTCGCTATAGCTGTTAGTAACTAAAGTTTCTTTCTTGTCCAATATACCTGAAATAATCAGTATACCATCTTGTTTGAGACTTCTGCTCAGAGGTATTTTTATAGCCCTGAGTATATCCGCAACTATATTGGCGATAACTATATCATATTTTTTGTCAGTTTTGTTAACGGAGCCTTGCCATATGTTATTGTATTGTGCATTGTTTAGCGTAAAATTCTCTTGGGTGCTCTCTACTGATACTATATCAGTATCACACAAGTCAACAATAGCTCCTAATTTCTGAGCAGCAAGACCAAGTATTCCGCTTCCGCATCCTACATCTAGTACCTCGTTACCACTTTTTACATATTCTTCTATTGCTTTGAGGCATGCAAAAGTAGTGCCGTGATGTCCTGAGCCAAATGCCAGTGCAGGGTCGACGGTGATATTGATTTTGTCACTCTTGGGGGCTTCCCAGCTAGGATGTATGTAAAAGAGACCTGTATCTACTGGTCGAACAGAAGTTTTGTAGTTTGAGACCCAATCATCATTTTGTTTTTTGACCATTTTGCTGGTGAGATTGATATCATCGCCGATGGAGTTTTTTAGCTCCTGTATGGAGTTTTGCACTGATGAGAGATCATTTTGACTACTGATGATGATAGAGTTTTTTGCTATCTCTACACCGTCATCATATATGCTCGATACAAAATCTGTGATAAGGTCTAGAAATTTTTCATCCGTTGCAATGGTTAATTCATAGTAACTGCTATCCATTGACGACCTTAAATGCTTCTTCTAAATCTAAAGTTCCTTCGTAAAATGCTTTTCCAACGATAGTACCATCAATACCAGCTT
>CAYWGB010000084.1:0-5055 GCA_964457825.1 uncultured Campylobacterales bacterium
TAACTATGTCTAATCTCTCCATCTCTGCTCTCATCGCCTCAATGACAGTAGAGGACGAGTGCGTCACAGGAAAGACGTGATATCCATCTGGTGCATGACTCTCCACTCCAATCTCACTGAAAAATCTTATTAGTGCCTTGTGATCCAGACTCCGAAGGGCAGAGGAGATGAACCGACCATCTCTTCCAAAATGTTTCATGAACTCTTCATTGTCTAATGTATTGGTGAGATTGCATCTCCCTCCACCAGTAGCTTTGAGTTTGGTGCCTATTTTAGGTAATTTTTCTAAAAGTAGCACAGAATTACCTCTGCGTGCAGCCGTAATGGCAGCCATCATACCGGCAGCTCCAGCACCGATGATGATGAGGTGATAAGATGGGTGCATTATAGTATTTCCTTTTTTGGTATCGTAATTATACCAAAGATAATATCTGTAAAATATCTGTAACCCATGGTCTGGTCTATCTAGGCTAAAAGTCTCTCTGTCGTAATATCTTTTGACTAATTGAAATAGACAAAGAGCCTTAAACAAATACTTCAAAGCTCTTTATAATCTCTTCAGGAGTAGAATTATGATATCTAAATAATAAGGACAAATTATGAGCAGTATTAAGAAAATGGTTTTGATTGGTTTCGTGGGTAGCGCTTTGGCCTATGCCGGGAACGCTCCAAAAGAGTATCCAAAAGGTGAGCTTGGAGAGATGGTAAAACTTGGCGAAGACATTATGTTGCACACAAGTACACATCCACTAACAAAAGATTTGGTTGGCAATAAGCTGGCATGTGTAAACTGCCATCTTAAGGGTGCTGACGGCAAGCCTGGCACCTCTGATGGCATAGGTACTTTCATTGGTACAGCTACTTCATTCCCAGCATTTTCCAAGAGAGAAAAAACAGTTCAGACGCTGCAAAATAGAGCCAATAACTGTTTTATGAGAAGCATGAATGGTACTCGTCCTATCATCGACACACCTGCAAGTGTTGCAATGGCTACATATATCACTTGGTTATCAAGCGGTATGCCAATGCAGATGAATGCAAAGCGTCCATGTAGTCCAAAAAATAGTGAAATATGGGCTGCGGGGCAGAAAAAAATGGGTGAACTTGTTAAAAAAGTTACCCATGATAACTATCTGAATGGTCAAAAGATCTTTAAACAAAAGTGTGCATCATGCCATGGTGCAAACGGTGAAGGCATGGCAACATTCCCACCTCTATGGGGCAAAAATGCTAAAGGTGAATGGTTATCATACAACACTGGAGCTGGACTTAGTAAACTTAACAAGGGTGCTGCTTGGGTACAGTCAAATATGCCACTTGGACAAGGAGGCACTTTGAGCGATCAAGATGCGGTTGATGTTGTGCTGTTTATCGATGCACAAGAGAGAGCCGACTTTGACTTGACGAAAGGCTTGCTGCCAAAAGAAAAAATGGGATACTACAACTCAAAAGTAAGCGAAGAGAAACATAGCGTCAGAAGCAACTTTGAAGCATTTGGATTGAATGTCGATGAGATCAGAGGGGATAAGAAGATAAAATAATTCTTATAATCTTTTCCCTATAAAATTGATGAGTCAATATTTCTGATTGCATCTGTAATCAGTCTACTGTACTCATCAATATCTCTACTCTCTATTTTGTCTCCAGAACGAAATATTTTATGAGATTTCTCTAGCTCTTTTTTTATATTCTCTTTGAGCCACATATCCTTGAATGTTTTATCGCCATCTAGTACTATAGATTCTCTCTTGGCATGAGATCTGTGTGAGATAATATATAGATGATACAAAGAGCGACCTAATAAAATATAAGGAAAGTTTCTATTTTTCATTGGCCCCATCTTTATAGATAAGTCACCAATTTTTGAGCCCAGAATTTTCTTCTCAGATAATTTATCAAATCCAAAAAAAGCACCAGCTCCACCTATGGCGGCCCCAATAACACCACCAAGCAAAACAGTATGCCCTGCAAACACTAAATCTATGGCAGCACCCGCAATGGCACCACCAGTGATACCTGTTAGTACTATCTCATCTTTTGTAAGCCCAAATATGGATGCACTCTCTTTAGAAAAGAGATCATTGTCATCCAATATCAGTAACTCTTGCTCTTTTTGAATGCTGTGATAGTTCCATAGTTTTTCGACAAATTTTTGAGATTCTTGTTCTAGATTTCTCAATGTCTGCTTATATGTATCTAGCAGTTTAGCATCTTCTTTTGGTGTTGCTTCGTACCCATTCAGCTTGAGTTTTTCGACATGAGATAGTGAGTTGGCGACTAGGTGGGCAATATTGTTTGCACTATGTGTATATATCTGATCTCTATGCTCTATCAGTACTTCTATTGAGCACTTGACTGGTTGTGTCCACTCCTCTTTGAGCTGAGCCACTGCCTCTAGCAAGGAGATATGCTGTCCTAGCTCTCTGTGCATCGGATCATATACTCGTATCATTTTAAAATATTGTCCTAGAGCAACTCTCCACTCTTGGGTATAATCCTCGTCCCCTATGAGATTTATCAGAGCCATTGATGGCTGCCCTGTCCATCTGAGTATCTCCATTTGAGCCTCGTACTCTTGACCATATGGCTTGGAGCCATCCACGACATATATGATGCCAGCACCATTCATGATGGGTTCTAGTAACTGGACTTCATCGCTATATCTGCTGTCATTCTCGAACTCTTTAAGAAATTCACGCACCATATCTGGTCTTTTGTGTGCCGGCACATCATGGCTATTGAGCCACTCAAGCACACTCCTGGCACGCTGAAAGCCTGGGGTATCATATAGCTCATACAGTACCTTGTCATCTACTACCAAAGGGAATGCCCTATTTGTTGATGTGGTACCAGGTGTATCAGATATCTGCACGGTATCATCAAAGGCAAGTGAAGCTACTATGCTACTCTTGCCCTTGTTTGGTTGCCCAACTACTGCAAATCTTGGGTAATTTATCTTGTCTATCTCTGACATAGCCAAACCTTTCTGATATCGCTTTCTTGCAGTTTTCTGGCCCAAATATCAAATTCGGTAGAGTCACTTTGATACTCATCTTTAGCATTTCCAATAGGCAACACTGTAATCTTGGCAACACTGCTGGAGAGTTCATGTAAAAAATCTATTATATCCATGGTTGGCGGCTCCCATGCCTTGACGATCAGTAGTATGTTGCCTTTGAGAGATTTTGCTGTATTGGCATCTTTGGTGAGACTATTGGTGCCACCAACATCAGCCATGTAACTGCTGCTAATCAGTAGTGAATCTACCGTTATTTCCAATTCATTCTTGCTCATCGCCCATCCTAGAACCGCATCATAATTAGCAGTATAATCTCTATCTGTTGGTGTGCATATTCGTCCAAAGCTGACAGATGATCTGACAAACTCTTGTTCTGGTTTATCTGCTTGAGTGCTTATTAATGGTGTGTTTATCTCATAGAGAATTTTTTGTGCATTTGGTAGGCTCTTGACTGATCTCTCCGTGGCACGACTAAGTCTCACTGATGTCACAACCCAGAGCAAGAGCCTCAAAAATATAGCATAAAACAGAGTAGAGATGGCTAGAAATTTCCACCACTCTCCCAAATTCAGGGCATTGTTTATCATCTGGGTATCCAGCTTGCCTCCAAGCCGGAGATAATGGCTCTGCTCAATTAGCTCAATAGATGGTACTGCAGAGGGCAGAACACTATGCCAAGGCAACGCTATGATGCTCAGAAAATCATGGAGCTCATTGGGAGCAATCTGCAAAGTCGTACTCCATGCAAATGCCAAATCCTCAGTAGAAACCTTCCATATCAGGGCCATAAACAATCCTATTGAAAATAGTAAAGCTAATAACTGCGATCTTTTAATCGCCACCAGATTTATCAAAAGTGGATTAATTTGCATATCTTCTATCATGGTACGGGCGTTATTGGGCAGGTAGCTCATGATTCTCTCCATCCAATAAGCAGGTGATATATGCACCAGTGTGCTATGAGCTTTGCCTGCTTTCAACATGGACCATATCGCCAAACTCATCGTAAAGAGTGGCACAAACACAACAATCGCTATGAAATAGATTACATTGACTGGCTCTTTGCCACTATAGCTCAAAAGTCCAATACCAGAGAGTATCCCAAGCATCAGTGAAATCACCCCCAGTACAAGTGTCACTCCATAGAGATATCTCGTAACCTCCGCCCCAAGTCTAGGTTTTGTCAAATTAGACAGGTGCTCATCTCTCCAATCAATAAGCTTTGCAGTATCATTCTTGTCTTGGCGGGAGAGTCCAAAAGTACGATTCTGCTCATGTGTTGTGTTGTTTTGTTGGAGCAGTTGCTGTAGATCTATGTATGTTTCTAAATTCATGATGGTATTCTATCATCTTTTGTGCTACAAGTTAATTTGGTATACTTACGGGTAGATTAAGGAGTGCGCCATGGATATATATCTTCTGCTGTTTTTGCTTATCATCCTAATAGGGTCGATTGTTGTCTATGTCTACTACCTCAAAGACAAAAATGCACAACTATCAGCGATAACCAGAGGTATCTGTCCAAAATGCAAAAAAGAATCCATCGTACTCTCAGACAAGAGGGGTTCAGGATGTGGCCCTAAATTAGTACGCTTCAACTGCACAGAGTGCGGCTACGAAAATAGCTTTAGCATGAATAGTGGATGTGGGATATAGTGTTATCTCCTGCAGCTATCGCAATGACTCTTTTTGAGCACAAATTTGTAGATGATATCCTTGATAAGAAGTGCTACACAAACTAACCACAATATATCTGCTGGAACACTTCTAGAGTACCCTAGTTGAGTGATCAGTACGGGATAGCCTATGATAATAAATGGTTTAAGATAATAAAAAAATAGTATCGCCGCACCATAGAGCTCTCGGAAAATGCTCATCTATAGGCCTGCTAGTGCATCTTTTACATTGTCATCTGCCATGGATATATTCCACTCTGGCTCCCAAACAACCTCGACCTCTACTTCGTTGGTACCCTCTAGTTTTTCTACCGCTCCTTGTACCCATCCTGTAATCATCTGATGCAATGGACATGCTCT
>CAYWGB010000085.1:0-4930 GCA_964457825.1 uncultured Campylobacterales bacterium
TTTGGTATCACTCTTAGGGTATAATATGCTAACGATTTATAGATAACAAACGAGGGGGATAAATGCTATGGAGAGATATGTAGTGAAACTGAGTGATGAAGAGACGGAGAAAGTAGTGGATAGGATAAAAGATTATTTTATCAAGGAACTTGATAGTGAAATAGGCAGGTTTGATGCGGAGTTTTTGATAGAGTTTTTTGGTAAAGAGATAGGTAGATACTATTACAACAAAGGGTTGCGTGATGCAGAGGTTGTCATAGAGTCCGCACTGGACTCTGCCAAAGAAGCACTGTATGGGATGGAGGATATATCCTAACTATGAGTCTAGTAGCAGAAGCTTGAGTATCGCCATTCGGATATATACACCATTTTTGACCTGTTGTAGGACTTGACACCTAGGATCTTCTAGCATCTCATCAGATATGTCTATGTTTCTCATGACGGGACCAGGATGCATGAGCATGATATCTCTGTCTTGTATGATTGTTTTAGTAATGCAGTAGTGTTTGGCATACTCATCGTAATCATCAAACATGGTAGTCTTGTGTCTCTCAAGTTGAGCCCTAAGACTTATGATAATATCTACATTTTCGATAACATCTGATAAGTTTTGATATTTTGGCAGGCTGCTTGTTGGCATGAAGGGCTCTGGAGCCACCAATACAACATTCATGCCCATTCTGGCAAAAAGTCTAATGCCCGAACTGGCTACTCTGGAGTTGGCTATATCTCCGACTATCGCAATGGTTTTACCTTGTATGTCGCCATCAAAGTATTCGCTGATAGTAAAATAATCGAGTAGTGCTTGTGTCGGGTGCGCGTAGTTGCCCGCACCAGCATTAATGACGCTTGCCATCTGTTTGTCTGCAAGCATTTGTGGTGTATCGTTATGAGAGTGTCTGACTATGATGCCATCTGGCTCCATTGCACACAGGGTGGCAAAAGTATCCTCTAGGCTTTCTCCTTTTTTAGTAGAGCTGCTAGAAGGATCAAAAAGTACCATTGCTGCACCAAGACGTTTGCCGGCAATCTCAAATGAACTTCTTGTTCTGGTAGATTTTTCAAAAAATAGAGTGATAAGTATCTTATCTTTGAGTAGCTGGGGTGGCTTGTGAGCCTTAAAAGATTTTGCATCTGAAAGAATTTGATTTATCTGCTCGATACTCAAGTCGTCTGTGTCTATTAGATGCTGCATTGCTATTTGCCTTTAGTATGAAGTTGAATTATTATATCATATTTTATATGTTGGTTGCTACTTTATATGTCGGGTCATCCTCTTCATATGTGCAGTATGGGCCAGCAGATGAGAGGGTCTGCTTGCAGTCTTTAGATAGGTGTCTTAGGGTTAGTTTCTTGCCTGCTTTTTTGTATTTTAGAGTAATGGCATCTATCGCCTCTGAGCCTGAACTATCCATGACTCTAGCTTTTGCAAAATCTATAATTACTTCGTCTGGGTCATTTTGATAGTCAAACTGCTCATTAAAGGATGTGACAGACCCAAAAAATAGTGGGCCTTCCAATTCATAAACTTTTTTACCATTCTCTACTCTAGAGTGAGAGTGAATTTTGGCGTGCTCCCAGGCAAATACAAGTGCAGAGATAATAATACCGGCTATTACTGCTACTGCTAAATCATAATAGACCGTTATGAGTGTAACAACTATGAGGACAAATGCATCAGCTTTTGGCATGTGCTTGATACGCTTGATTGAGGAGAACTCAAAGGTACCTATGCTTACCATAAACATGATACCCACCAATACAGCAACAGGGATAGAAGCAATAACAAAAGAAAAATTTACCACAAGCACAATAAGTAACACTGCTGCTGTGAAAGATGAGAGTCTACCGAGTCCTCCTGATGTGAAGTTTATAACTGATTGCCCTATCATTGCACAGCCTGCCATGCCACCAAATAGGCCAGATGTTGTATTGCCGATACCTAATGCTACACACTCCTTGTTGCCATTGCCACGCTCTCCCCCCATCTCGTCAAGGACAGAGAGAGTGAGTAGAGATTCGATCAGGCCTACAAGTGCTACTATCAGAGCTGTTGGTAGAATAATATACATTGCATCCCAGCTAAACAAGGATATATCCGGGGTGACCAAGTGAGGCATGCCGATGTTTGATAGGTCTGCTAAATCACCTACTGTCTTGGTGTCGATATGGCCAAAGTATACTGCTATAGTTATCAAGATAATCGCCACTAGACCTGCTGGCACAGCTTTGCTGATTTTTGGTAAAAAATGCATGGTCAGCATTGTGATTAGTATTATGATATACATTATGTAATTTTCACTAAAACTTGCCGAAACCATAGAGATCCAAGAGTCATAGCTGTTGGCATTTTTGGGAGCTAGAAAAGGTAATTGTGCTAGTGCAATTACAATGGCTAGTCCATTAACAAAACCAAACAGGGCTGGCTGAGGCACAAGTCTGATAAATTTACCTAGACGCAATAAGCCTATGGATATCTGAATAACTCCAGCGATTATAGATGTTAGTAGAATATAATGAAGCAGCATCGTAGAAAAAGCTTCATTGTCCAACCCTGGATATAGATTTTTTATCGCTATGGCCAGAGATACAAAAACTACTGCTACCGATCCTGTAGCTCCAGAAATCATGCCAGGCTTGCCCCCAAGAATCGCCGTGATTAATCCGATGATGAAAGCACCGTAGAGACCAACAATAGGACTAACCCCTGCGATAAAAGAGAACGCAATAGCTTCAGGCACAAGAGCGACTGCTACAAGTGCACCAGAGAGGATATCGTTTTTAATATTTTGGCTTGAGTAGTTTTTTATGTTGAACATTTAGTTTCCATTTGTGTTTTGGTTATTTTAGATGAAGTTTATCTTTTTAGGCTTAATATCACAGTGTTACAACTAATCAAAATATGTATAAGTAGATTGTGAATGAGACGGCTATAAAAAATAGTAAAAAGAGTGCTATTTTTGACTTTGCAGCAAGTAGTGACAACATAACATATAAAACAAATAGCCAAGTAGGTGTCAATACATCTTTTGAGTTGACAGGCATCTGTATGAGTAGTGCAAGTGCAGTGTCTAAGCTGTTGCCAAGACCCAATAGGTGCAGCAACATGGATAGTGGATAAAAAATGACAAATAATAATGACAATAGAGGAGACAATAGTTGCCAAGGTGTTGTAATGGGAAAAATAATATGTACAATTGGAAGCATGAGGATAAAGATTCCTATAGGAATGCAGATGATAGAGATGAGTTTTTTTGATGCCAATAGACACCATTTTAGCAATAAAAATATATAAAAGACTCCACATACTGATAGCCAAAAACTAATGGAGGCCAAGTAGTTCGGATTGAAAATCAAAAGAAGCAGCGTAATGATAGATAAAAATTCAAAGCTTAGAAGCTCTATGCCCCATAGAACTATTGTCCATCCTACAAAAGCCATTGCATAACTACGCACTAATGATGGTGGTGAGCCAACATACCATACATAAAGGCCAAGCAAAAAAAGTGTGATTATTCCGACATCAAAGAGCAGATGCCGATGTGGAAAATATCTCTTTTGCAATAACTTGTATGGTATACCAATTGTCAAATAGATCATCCCCCATAATATGCCTATGTGAAATCCGCTTAGCGCAATCAGGTGACTAGAGCCCAGCATCGATATCTGTTGGCGTATATTTTTTGGTATTGGGGAGGCAAAAAAGATGGCATTATACAGAGATTTTGCTACTTGGTCTTTGTGCTGATTAGATATGTAGTTTTTAATAGGAGATGTTTCTGTGTGTTGTCGGGTAATTTTTTTAATATCGCTTTTTGTATAAAAATATCCTAAATAATCTATAAAAGATATATGCTTGCTTGGGTATATTTTTGCTCTTATTATACTGTTTGTATAGTCACCTATATTGTCAGTAGTTGTGTAAAATGTCAACCCATCTGTGGTGGTAATTTTTAGAACAGTATAGGTGTGTTTGTGGTTTGATTTTTGATATGAATTTTTTACCTCACCGTTTATATAGTAGTAGTCTTTTGAGATAAAATCATTGTATGATTGATAGCTCAGAAAAACTCTGAATAGTATGATAGCAACAAGGAATAACATTCCTAGAGTCATATCACGACTATTTAAAAATATTCTTGGTTTTTCTAGAGACATCTATATCTGAGGTATTTCTATATGGCCTTCACTCATGTTTATGTTGTCCGCATTTTCTATGATGATATCATAACCTTTTTTATCGGCATCAACAAATCTTGTAAACCTTTTTTGAAATACTAAGTCAACAGTTCCAGTAGGACCATTTCTCTGTTTTCCAATGATTAGCTCCGCATCTTCATCTGATGTTTTTCTAAATTCACTTTTAAATTCTCTGCCCTCTGCTTTGGCTTTCATCTCTCGCTCTTTTTCTTGAGCTTCTCTGTAGACATCATCACGATATACAAACAAAATAATGTCAGCATCTTGCTCTATGGCTCCTGATTCCCTGAGGTCACTTAGCATTGGTCTTTTGTTGTCTCTGGACTCTAGGGATCTATTTAGCTGCGAGAGTGCCAAGATTGGCATTTTTAGCTCTCTGGCTAGCTGTTTTAGTCCTCTTGATATCTCTGATATCTCTTGTTGTCTGCCACCGTTGTTGGCTCCTCCGTCACCACTCATGAGCTGGAGGTAGTCAATGAACGCTAGGGATATTTCTGGGTGCTGGGATTTTAGTTTTCTTAGTTTACTTCTGACATGTTGTATGGTAGCGTATCCGCCATCGTCTACAAAGAGTTTTTTGCGCGAGATTTCATCTACTGCTGATGATAGCTGTTGCCATTGTCCGTCTTGTAGGTTTCCTACTCTTAGGTCTTGGAGTTTGATGGATGTTTTGATTGATAGCATTCTTAGCATGAGCTGTTCAGCTGGCATCTCCAGAGAGAAAAATGCA
>CAYWGB010000086.1:0-4735 GCA_964457825.1 uncultured Campylobacterales bacterium
GACCCATGGTGCTTTTGTGGGAAATCCATTAAGATATTTTTTACTTGATTTGTAAGAGCAGTGCTCACTCCACATTGCCGAAAATATGCCAAGCTCTACTATATTTGGCTCACGTCCCAATATCTCTTTGATGTGTGCATACTCTTCCTGATTTAGCTTGTGTGATTTAAGTACCTCTTCTATGTTTTCTATGGGCTTTGACATATTGACTTCATCCTTGTGTTTGTGTAACATATTCTACACAATCACCACTAAAAGTTTAGGGTTTAAATCATTATGGTAAAATTACGACCATAGATACAAGGATACAAAATGAATAAAATACAAACCATGCTCGAGCTACAGCAGCAACTCAATGATTCCACTAATGGTGCAGACTGGGAATCAGGGATCACAAAAAATGGCAAAGCAATCGACTGGAGACGATGCATACATCTAGAAGTAGCCGAGCTCATTGAGTCCTACCCATGGAAGCACTGGAAGGATATAGATGCAGAACCCGACTTTGAAAATATCAAAATCGAAACTGTTGATATTTGGCATTTTATTATGAGCGAAGCTTTAAGAGTCTATAAAGTAGAATCTCTAGGTGACAAAGAAAAATTAGCTAATGACATCATGGCCATGCCGACATACAAAAATTTTATCTCATCAGATAGTAGCACCCAATTAAATAACTATGAACAGATAGCCATACACGAAGAGATGTATCAAGCAATATTTTGCGAAAAAACCATTGAGTCAATAATGGATAAATTTTTCAAAATCGCATCTGTAGCAAACCTGAATCTAAATGATCTATATGCGCTATATGTTGGCAAAAATATCCTAAACCAATTCCGCCAAGATCATGGATACAAGGATGGAAGCTATATAAAAATTTGGATGGGAAAAGAGGATAATGTGATTATGCAAGAGATTCTAGAAAACAATAGCAGCATAACTCCACAAAATTTATATGCAGAGCTAGAAAAACAATATAGCAGGTTGTAGTTTTACTGCACCATCTTGCTCAGCTCAACCGTGGCAGTACCTGTCTCACTTACACTAATCTGTTTAGCGATTCTTATACTTTTTCCAGACGGTATTCTAACAGTCCCAACTGCGTAGTAAGATCCGGCAGGAATGCCAAAAAATGCAAACTGACCTTTTGAGTTAGACTGCGTAAACTTCAAGTAGTTGTATAGTCTCTTGTCAGCTTTTTCCATGCTGGCACCTCCAATATAACTCTTATCAAACCAGTCTCTAGAATAGCTAGTAACGGGGTTTAGATATAGTTTTGTATGGACTCCGTAAAACTTTTTACCATAGGTGTCGGTAGCATATATGACACCCTTAACCGTGCTTCTTCCACTCTTTGCAAGTCCTGCATACTCTTGCGCGGGAAATGGTAACCTTGCAACTTTTCCACTGTAGCTGGTGCGTGAAGTTGTGTGTTCGGATTGTGTTGCTGCTGTAGATGTTACTGGCGTTGTTGACCCAATAGGAGTTACAATGGGCTGATTTGAATCAACAGGTGCAACAGTACTGGCTGCTGGCATATTTCCAGATTGGGTATTGTTGCTTCTTTGCTGAGGCTGCTGTTGAGCAGCTGGTCTGGATACACCAGATGCCTGACTACTTGGTGCAGATATTACCAACTCTCTATGAAGGCATCCGTTCAAAAAAAATAGTGGCAAGACCAACAAAAAGATATTTTTAGCTTTTTTTATCATAACTTTGACTCCTTAAATATAAATCATTACCACAAGTATACACTATTTACCTAAACAGAATTCCCCAAACATTTTATCAAGTATCTCCTCGCTATTGTATGAACTAGTTATAGCGGATATCCGTTTTATCGCCTCTTGTATGTGATGACTAAAAAATTCAAGCTCTTCGTTTTTAAGTGGCTCTTTTGCCTGTTCTATCTCACTCATGCACTCTTTAACAGCATCGATTTGCCTATTTGAGACCAACATCATCTCCCCATCACCCTCGATAGAGTCCAGCCTAGACTCAAGCTCTCTCATGAGACTACCGTATCCATCACTTTTGCTAATGGTTATATACTCTCTATCGCCCAAAATGTCTTCATCTATATTACTTGGTAGATCAGATTTGCTTAGTGCAACTATTACCTCTTTGTTTGACTCATGTTTTATTAACTCCAAAACGATACTATCTGATTCATCCAGTGGTATACTGCTATCAAAAAGTGCGATTATAATATCTGCACCTTTGATTGACTCAATAGACCTGCCTATGCCAATCTGTTCTATCTCATCACTAGCATCATCCCTAATGCCTGCTGTATCTATCAATCTAATTGTGTGAGACCCTATCTGCACCCTCTCCTCAACTGTATCCCTTGTAGTCCCAGCAATATCACTAACAATTGCTCTCTCGTAGCTCAACAGACTGTTCAATAAAGAACTCTTACCCACATTAGGCTTGCCTACAATAGCAACTCTAAAGCCATCAATCATGCCTCTTCGTCGCAAAGATATATCCACCACGTGATTCATCTGCAAATGCATCTGCTCTAACTTTGCGATAAGGTTTTGTATGATATCTTTTGGTATATCTTCCTGAGAGTAATCAATCATCACTTCTGAGTGCGCCAGCATCTCAAGCATCTCATCTCTGCTCTTATCCACAAAATCACCAAGCTCACCTTTTAGCTGTCTGGCCAACATTCTAGCACCCTGCAGACTCTGTGCTTCTATAAGTTTAGCTATAGCCTCTGCCTTACTCAGGTCTATTTTTCCATTCAAGAATGCTCTCTTGCTAAACTCACCAGGCTCAGCTAATCTAGCCCCTGAGGCCACAACAGTATCCAAAACTTCTCTAGCGACAACCACTCCGCCATGGCACTGAAACTCTACAATATCCTCGCCCGTAAAACTATGTGGTGATTTAAAATATAGCACTATGGCCTGATCGATAACTTCACCATCTCTGTCGTGCAAGGTAGCTAATCTGGCTTTTCTTGGCTCTAATTCAGTACCAAGTGTTATACTGTTGGCAATCTCTATCGCTTTTGGTCCACTCACTCGCACTATTGCAATAGAGCCAACACCTGTAGCTGTGGCTATGGCTACTATCGTTTCACCTAACATTCGATATCATTTGTCATTAAATTTATTAATAAGAACATATTTTTTGCCATCTTGTCGTTTTTTTACAGCGACATATTTGTTTGGAAATTTACTCCTGAGATACTCTAAAGCCAGCTCAACCAATACGCCATCTAGTGGCCTAGTTTTGCCCCACCCCAACTGCTCAATATGCTCAATGACTGGCTTTAATGTCTCTGCAAGATTATCTCTCTGCTCTGTAACAAATCTTGCAATCTCAAGCTTGATACGCTTATCATACTTTTTCTGTATCCATTGGGAGATCATATAGTGAAGAGCGTTATATCTATATCCTACTTTACCTATGAGTAATGCGCTATCTTCACCATCGATAAATATATATACTGTTGTTTTATCTGTATCTACTTCAACAACATCTATGTCGAAGCAGCTACTACTCAAGAGGGTTATTAATTTCTCAGAGATAATATCGTCCAAAGAGGTCACAGTTTCATCATGAGCAGCCAAAGCAAAAGAGTCGCTATCCTTGTCAGTCTCATAAAAACTTTCAATCACTATATCGCTACAGATATCTATGCGGGATTTAGTCTCTTTAGATTCTTCCGATATGTTTATCAGAATATCTTTATCCTCCATAACGCACCCTCCCTTTTTCATCGTCTATTCTGCCTATTTGGCACTTTTTTTGTAGTTTTCGTATGCCTTATTAATATAAATTTGCTGAAGTATAGTCAATATACTGTTAGTCAACCAATACAACACCAAACCAGATGGGAACGTCAAGAAGAATGCCGTCATAATCAGAGGGAAAAATTGAAAAATTTTCTGC
Organism: uncultured Campylobacterales bacterium; assembly: GCA_964457825.1. GTDB lineage: Bacteria > Campylobacterota > Campylobacteria > Campylobacterales > Sulfurovaceae > JAAXPZ01. The sequence continues at coordinate 3,913 of CAYWGB010000086.1, forward strand.
TGCATTGGATCCGTCATCGTGTTTGGAGTTATTTTTTGCTGTAAGTACATAGCTGCCCCCATCAAAACAGGTAGCACATAATATGGGTCTTTGATTGATAAGTCAGTTATCCACAATATCCAAGAGGCGCCCTGCAACTCATCAGCATTTAGCAATACCCTATAGAGCGAGAAAAACACAGGTATCTGAAGTAACATTGGCAGGCATCCACCTAGAGGATTGGCGCCATTCTTTTTGTAAAGTTCCATCATTTTCAAATTCATTTTAGCTGGATCTTTGCCATATCTCTCTTTTAGCTCTTTCATCTTTGGAGCCAGATCTTTGAGTTTTTGCATACTCATCATGCCCTTATATGTTGGGTAAAAAAGAACAATTTTGACGACAATTGTAAATATGATAATAACCCAGCCCCAATTAGGAATGTAATCATAAATACCAAGCATAAATTTATAAAAATATTTTGCCATGAATGTTAGCACACCAAATTCTATCGAGTCTGTAAGTTTAGGATTGATTTTTTCCAAAACCCTATACTCCTTTGCACCAATATAGCCATGCATACTAATAGCACCTGCACTGGAAATCTGTGGAAGTGGATCTTGGTTACTATCACCTACTATAGTGGTTTTAAATGGTGTATCAAAATTGTAAAACATACTAGCCACATATCTATCAAATGATGAAGCGATTGTGGCATCATTGACCACTACTGACTCATCTGCATCACCATCTTCAACATCAATCATCTGCTGTTTAGAGTTAATAGTCAGCGAGCCTCTAACCAGCAAATAGATCGAGTCATCAACTTCAGGACGATGGCCTG
>CAYWGB010000087.1:0-4712 GCA_964457825.1 uncultured Campylobacterales bacterium
ATGCAACAAAAGTAAAATATGTTCCATTGACTGCAAAAGAGAGATTTACTGCACTTCAGAGTGGTGAAATTGATTTGCTTTCAAGAAACACAACGATAACAAACACGAGAGATACTACTCTTGGTATCAACTTTGCTGGTGTAAACTACTATGACGGCCAAGGATTTATGGTAGATAAAAAACTAGGTGTAAAGAGTGCTAAAGAGCTAGATGGTGCTACAGTATGTATTCAGGCAGGTACAACAACTGAGATGAACCTAGCAGATTATTTCAAGACTAACAATATGAAATACAAGGCTATTACTTTTGATCAAAATTCACAAGTTGACCAAGCATTCTTTGCTGGCAGATGTGACGTATTGACAACTGATCAGTCTGGTCTTTATGCAAAAAGAACAAAAGCAAAAGATCCTAGCCAATATGTAATCTTGCCAGATATTATCTCAAAAGAGCCATTGGGCCCATCAGTAAGACAAGGTGACGACCAGTGGTTTAATGTTACCAAATGGGTTCTCAATGCTGTAATTACTGCTGAAGAAAAAGGTGTTAACAGCAAAAATGTTGACGCAATGGCAAAAGAGAGTAAAGATCCAGAAGTAAGAAGACTGCTAGGCGTAGAAGGAACTATGGGCAAAAACGTTGGTCTAGATAGTGACGCATTTGCAAAAGCTATCAAGCAGGTTGGAAACTATGGTGAAATGTTCGAAAGAAATGTCGGTGTAAACACTCCACTAAAAATCAAAAGAGGTCTAAACGCTCTTTGGACAGATGGTGGATTAATGTACTCTCCTCCTTTTAGATAGATGGCGATTCCGTGGGTAGACCCACGGAGGTATATTTTTATAAAAACTCTTAGGAGTTTTTATGTAAATTTACTACTAAAACAATTTATAAATTTTGAGTTACAAAGGATACAAGTGTCATTTTTAAGAAATGAAAAAATTAGAGGTATTCTGTATCAGCTTATTACGATTGCGGGGTTCATAGCATTAGTTATGTATATTGCAAGTAATACTGCGCATAATATCGAGGCAAGAGGCATAAAATCTGGTTTTGAATTTTTAAATCATGCGGCTGGATTTGATATCACGGAAACACCTATCGCTTACAGTACGACAAGTACACATTGGCAAGTGTTTAAGGTGGGACTGCTAAACACATTGATTATCTCATTTGCTGGTATTTTGCTAGCATCAATACTTGGTGTAATCATCGGTGTTGCCAGACTTTCAAAAAACTGGCTCATAAGCCATCTAGCAGCTACTTACGTAGAGACTTTTAGAAATATTCCACTTCTTTTGCAGATTCTGTTTTGGTACAATGTTGTCCTAGCTGCAATGCCATCGGTTCGACAAAGTTATCAATTTTTTGATTCTGTTTTTATAAATCAAAGAGGGATATTTATTCCAAAGCCTATATTTACTGAAGGATCTATATATATCTATATCGGTCTCTTGCTGGCCATCATCACAGGATGGTTTGTTCATAAATGGGCAAAAACTAAACATCTAGAAACAGGAAAAAACTATCCATCTTTCACAATCAACCTCATAATCTTAATTTTGTTTCCTCTGATTGCCTACTATACCGCAGGCAAACCTATACATTTGGATTATCCACACCTGCAAGGTTTTAACTTTGAAGGTGGCAAGACATATACGCCTGAATTTTTAGCCTTACTGTTTGCTCTTTCGATATATACTGCTACGTTTATCGCTGAAGCAGTAAGAAGTGGAATAGAGGCAGTAGGAAAAGGACAAAAAGAGGCTGCACTCTCATTGGGGCTAACCCAAATGCAAGCCTTGAAGTTGGTTGTACTACCTCAAGCTGTCAGGGTTTCCATTCCTCCAATCATCAACCAGTATCTAAACTTAATCAAAAACTCCTCTTTGGCGGCAGCTATTGGCTATCCAGAGCTTGTGACAGTTTTTGCAGGAACCAGCCTAAATGTTACAGGACAAGCACTTGAAATTATCGCCATAACGATGGGTACATACCTAATGATAAGTTTATTAGTTTCAGTGGTCTTAAACTGGTTTAATAATAAAATGAAAATAAAGGAAAGATAATGGCTGTTTATGAACTAAAAACTGCCAAAAAGGCACCTGGTGCACAAAGAGGCATCATACTGTGGATTCGAGAAAATCTACTATCTAGTACTACTAATATAATATTGACTGCCATATCCATATATCTATTGTATATTATCATTCCTCCTATATTTAAGTGGGCTATATTGGATGCCAACTTTGTTGGAAACTCCAAAAGTGCATGTACTAGTGATGGAGCATGCTGGGTCTTTATACATGAAAAAATAAAACTATTTATGTATGGCTTCTTTCCTGAGAAAGAGCTATGGAGAGCAAACCTAGTATATATTTTAGAGGCCGTAACAGTGATAATCATAGCACTGGATAGAACTACGAAATTTGTAAAAATTGGTGCCATCGCAGCTCTGTTTATTGCAGCGCCGATATTGCTAGGTGGTGGTGTTTTTGGCCTAGAACATATCGAGACTGGCAAATGGGGTGGCTTACTATTAACTTTGGTCATATCAACAGTTGGAATCATACTATCTTTTCCAATAGGTATAATTTTAGCAATGGGTCGCCAGTCAAAATTGCCAATCATCAAGACTCTCAGTGTATCTTACATCGAGCTCATTCGTGGTGTGCCACTAATTACAGTTTTATTTATGGCTTCAGTAGTTTTACCACTATTCTTTCCAGAAGGAATGGATTTTGATAAACTGATTCGAGCGTTAATTGGGTTAACTCTTTTTCAAGCTGCATACGTTGCTGAAAATATTAGAGGTGGCTTACAGGCCATTCCAAAAGGTCAGTATGAGGCGGCAGACTCTCTAGGGTTAAAATATTTTCAAAAAATGAGATTAGTTATTTTGCCACAAGCGATAAAGGTTGCTATTCCCAACCTTGTAGGAGCGTTTATCAGCCTATTCAAAGATACTTCTCTTGTTATGATTATTGGCTTGTTTGATCTGCTCTCAATCGTGAAGCTAACAGCATCAGATAGAGACTGGCTAGGCATGGACACAGAGGGATATGTGTTTGTCGCATTAATTTATTGGGTGTTTAACTTTGCAATGTCAAGGTACTCCAAGAGTGTAGAGAAAAAATTAGATACAAATAATAGGAACTAAAGATGAAAAAAGATATTTCTAAAAAAATGGTAGAGCTTGCAAATGTTAACAAGTGGTATGGTGACTTTCATGTCCTGAAAGATATTAATCTCACGGTAGGACAAGGGGAGATCGTTGTCGTTGCCGGACCTTCTGGTTCGGGCAAGTCGACGCTAATAAGATGTATAAACCGCCTCGAAGAGTACCAAGAAGGAAAGATTATAGTAGATGGCATTGAGGTCAATTCCGATATCAAAAACCTTAGAAAAGTACGTTCAAAAGCTGGTATGATATTTCAACATTTTAATCTCTTTCCTCACTTGTCTATTTTAGATAATCTCATATTAGCACCAATGCATGTGTATGGAAAATCCAAAAAAGAGGCAACAGAAACAGCAATGCATTATCTCGAAAAGGTGAATATTGCAGAGCAAGCCTTAAAGTATCCAAATCAATTATCTGGTGGTCAACAGCAGCGTGTTGCTATTGCAAGAGGGCTTTGTAAAAATCCCGATGTGATGCTCTTCGATGAACCAACAAGTGCACTTGACCCCGAGATGATTGGAGAAGTGCTTGATGTTATGATGAGTCTAGCCGACGAAGGCAAAACCATGATATGTGTTACACATGAAATGGGATTTGCCAGGAAGGTGGCAGATAGAGTTATCTTTATGGATGCAGGACAAATAGTAGAAGAGAATGATCCAGAGACATTCTTTAACAATCCAGAGAGTGATAGGTTGAAACTCTTCCTAGAACAGATTCTAGACCATTAAGAGGAGTAACGCAAGATGCTATTAGAAATTGCAGAGTATATAGGTATTGCGGCATTTACTGCTAGTGCATTTTATGTAGCCAAAGAGAATGATTTGGATATCTTGGGTTTGTACATCGCTACTTTCATCACAGCGTTGGGTGGTGGAATCATACGTGATGTAATAGTAGGCAGAGCAGCAGTATCGATGGTTGATCTCTATCCAGGCTTTATTGTAATTGTAATTACTTCTGCATTATTGATACTGCAACAATACAAGGATGAAAAGATAGATACAAAGCCTCTTTTTGTCCTCACAGATGCGATAGGTATGTCGTCGTTTGCAGTATCTGGTGCATTAGTTGCCATTGACTTTGGAGACTTTAACATATTTGGTGTTGCGATACTCTCTTTTATTACTGCTGTTGGCGGAGGCATACTTCGAGATATATTACTAAATAAGATTCCTTATGTGCTCAGAGGTGGTTTTTATGGCATTATTGCTATGGGTATAGGTATCATGGCATACATCATGCATCTTTTTCAAATACCAGACAGTGTAACCGCTTTTATCCTTTTGGTCATCGGAACTATCTTGAGGGTATATGCCTATAATAGAAAATGGAATATCCCAAAAATATAGTTTATTGGCGATATTTAGTTTAATAGTATTTTTTAAACAAAATAGACCCATAGCTCTTGACATGTAAAATGTTTTGGGATATAATGTCATCCGTACAAAAATTGTAATCTCTTTTTGTAACTATTGGGGTATCGCCAAGCGGTAAGGCACCAGTTTTTGGTACTGGCATTCGGGGG
>CAYWGB010000088.1:0-4615 GCA_964457825.1 uncultured Campylobacterales bacterium
ATCATTATCTAGCAAATCATTGCCTAATAGATGTTTTACAATTGGATGCTCGGGTGCTAATGCTGTGTATGTAACCCCATATACTGTGTCTGGCCTAGTTGTAAATACGCTATATTTTTCAAATTTATTATCAACTCTTTTCTTGCTCTCGTCACTCAATACAAAATCAAACTCCAAACCTCTTGATTTGCCAATCCAATTTGATTGCATTGCGAGCACTTGTGATGGCCATTTGCCTTCGAGCTTATCCAAATCTTCTAATAGCTCATCAGCGTACTCAATGATATCAAGATAATATCCTGGCATCTCTTTTTGCATCACTTCACTATCACAACGCCAACAAGCTCCATCTTCAACCTGCTCGTTAGCCAAAACTGTATGACAAGAGTCGCACCAGTTCACGCTAGTAGATTCTCTAAACAAGAGTCCTTTCTCGTACATTTTGATTATAAACTCTTGCTCCCACTTTGTGTAGAGCTCATCACATGTCGCAAATTCTCGACTCTTAGAAAATGAAAGCCCAAGCTTTTCCAGTTCACCTCTCATATAGTCTATATTCTCGTATGTCCATTTTTTTGGATGTAGATTATGTTTGATAGCGGCATTTTCTGCTGGCATACCAAATGCATCCCACCCAATCGGATGCAGTACATTATAATTTTGCTTACGATAATATCTAGCAATGGCATCACCAATGGCATAGTTACGTACATGGCCCATATGTATTCTACCGCTTGGATATGGAAACATGCTCAATATATATTTTTTATCTTGTTCTCGAGAATCAGATGGCTCAAATGCCTTCTCCTCTTCCCATATTTTTTGCCACTTGCTTTCTATCTCTTTGGGGTTATAGCTCATTTATCTTCCTAGTTTTAAATTATTTAAAAGTATTGCACTTACGCAAATCACCGCTCGCAAATCCAATCTTGAACCACTTAACTCTTTGCGCTGAAGTACCATGGGTAAATGAGTCTGGTCTCACATAACCAGTACTTTCACGTTGTAGCTTATCATCACCAATCGCAGATGCAGCATTAATAGCCTCTGCAATATCCCCTGCATCAAGAATTTTATAAATACGCTGTGCTCTATTGCCCCACACACCAGCATAACAATCTGCTTGGAGTTCTACTCTAACCTGAAGTGCATTTTCTCTCACCTTGCTCCTGAAATTTTGTTTAATTCTTTGAACCTTATCCAGTGTTCCTTGAAGGTTTTGAATGTGATGACCCACTTCGTGCGCTAACACATAGGCTTGCGCAAAGTCACCAGGCTCACCATACCGATTTGCAAGCTCATCGAAAAATGACAAGTCCAAGTATATTTTCTGATCTACAGGACAATAAAATGGTCCCATTTGTGCTGATGCGTGACCGCATACACTTCTTGTATTGCCTCTATAAAGTATTAAGCCTGGCTCCTGATACTCTATTCCGTACTGCCGCAAAGTGCTCTTCCATACATCTTCCGTATTTCCCAATACTTTTTTGATAAAGCTAGCTCTGCGCTCATCAACGCTATCACTCACCTCGCTTGAAGAATCTATGCCGCCACTCATGAGTCCCATACCATTACTATACCACAATAAACCACCTACCGCCAAGGCGGCAATCCCCAGTTTGCTCCTAAGAAGCATTCTGATAAGTGGCCAAAAGAACATAATTGTACTCATGGAAGGCATTTTGACACCCCTACTGCCACCAGAGAACCGTCTATCATCTACATTTCTACTCTCTCTTGAATTGTCAATACGCACAGCTTGCACCCTTTGATTAATATCATTCAATTATACCAATCAAAAGTAAATTTTAACTACAATTAGCAACTTAATTTTCAAAAAGGAGCTACATTGTCTTTGGCACTAGCTAGGAAATATAGACCATCAATTTTTGCCGACCTTGTAGGCCAAGAAACTGTCTCTAGAACTCTATTGCAAGCACTAGGGTCTGATAGGCTCTCCCATGCATACCTCTTTTCTGGCCTAAGAGGTAGTGGTAAAACATCTACAGCTAGGATATTTGCAAAAGCATTGATCTGTAGCAAAAATCAATCTGGAGAACCTTGTGACAGTTGTGAAGACTGCTCTATGGCAAACCAGAGTAGACATATTGACATAATAGAAATGGATGGTGCCAGCAATCGTGGAATCGATAGCATAAAAGAGCTCATTGAACATACCAAATACAAACCAGCAATCAGTAAATATAAGATATTTATCATAGATGAAGTACATATGCTTACTAAAGAGGCTTTTAACGCGCTACTCAAGACACTCGAAGAGCCTCCTGATTTTATCAAATTCATACTAGCTACAACTGATCCACTAAAGATGCCAGCAACAATTTTGTCTCGTACTCAGCATTTCAGATTCAAAAAAATTCCTCAAAAGCTAACAGTCAACCATCTAGCCAACATATTAACAAAAGAGTCTGTCAGTTTTGATGTGGATGCTCTGGAGATTATTGCTCGTAGTGGCTCGGGCAGTCTTAGGGATTCTATCACGTTATTAGACCAGGCAATCGTCTTCTCTCAAGATCACCTAGATCTTAAAACAGTAACAGATATGCTTGGTATCATTGAACCATCTATACTCGACAAACTACTCGATGACCTTCAACTCAGAAACCAAGATGCCATACTCAAATTTCTAAACTTTGCATCAGACTATGAAGCTGAAATGATTATAGACGAAATGACATTGCATCTAAAAGATCAACTTTTTTCCCAAACAAGTAAATTTGCACCACTGATAATAGATAGGCTTTTTAGAGTATTAGCGGACTCCAAACAGCTCTTGTCTCTAGGTAGTGATGGTGAATTTGTCTTATCGCTAATGCTATTTAAGATGATGGAAGCCCTGTCCCTAAAAGAGATTGATACTGTGATTAAAGCTCTTAAAAAAGAGTTTACAAGCATAAAACCTGCTACTCAAATATCAATGAAAGAGTCAACAATCGAGACCAATCAAGAGATTAATCAGGCGAAACCAAATCTGCAGCCAGAAGACTCAATCTCTACAGATCGGCTTGCAGGGCAAGTGCCATCAACTATTGAAGCAACAGAGTCTAGCACTCAAATGCCTAGTCCAAATATCCAATCAGAGATCCCAGCATCCAAACCACAATCGAAACCAGCACCGGAGATACCTTTAGAGCCAAAACAATCAATAGAGTCTGAAATCGATAAAGTAGAAGATTTAGACGAAGGAGCTATAAAATTCAAGGCTCTTATAGAAAAAATATTTGATAGAGATTACGAGTTAGGCGCATGTTTTGATGCAAATATCGAGTATAAAAGCTTTGAGGATGGCTCTCTGTCTTGGTACTCCTCTGCAGAAGATGACGAAAAAAAATTACTGATAAAACATTGGAATATTATTAAAATGTTTGTGCAAGAACTCTATGGTCTTGAAACTAAAATAATTAATCTCCCATCTCAAAGCAAAAAAAAAACTGAAGTAATTAGTGAGCAAAAAAGCTCTTGTATAGCGCCAGAAGCTACTGACAGTGAAGCTACGAAAGAAAAAAACTCTGCTGATATCTTAGAGGAGCCCATGATTAAAGAAATATTGGAGCAATTTCGTCCAAAAAAAGTAAGAGTTATAAAAAATAGCTAAATGTCAATTTGCCTCTCTATTTGCCGGCAAAAGGAAGTAGTGCACTAGCCCATGTAAGTCCACCACCAAAAGTATCCAACAGCATCATCTCGCCATATTTCAGATCTCCCTTTTCGTACTGATCATTGATTGCCATAGGGATAGAAGCTGCCGATGTGTTACCATACTTATTAACAGTGATTACAACTTGATCATCACGCATCTTAAGGGCATCACCAACTGCTTTTATGATACGATAGTTTGCTTGATGAGGGATAAAATGAGGAATACTACCTGCTTCAATATTATTGTTTTTTAAAATCTCTTTTACATCTTTTGTCAATGTTTTAACAGCAAGTTTGAAAGTTTCATTTCCTTTCATTTGAACAAAGTTAAGTCCCTCATCCAAACTCTTTTGGCTCATAGGGTTCACAGACCCGGGAGAAGGCGTAACCAAAAAGTCCGCATACGAACCATCTGCACTCGCGTGCACATCTACAAAAGCCTCACTCTTATCTGTCGTAGCTGAGATAACTGCTGCTCCAGCACCATCGCCAAATAGTATGCATGTTGATCGGTCGCTCCAGTCGACGATGGATGAAAACTTTTCAGCACCGATAATGAGTATATGCTTTTTCATACCTGATTCAATAAATGCTTGAGCCAATGTTAAAAGGTAGACAAATCCACTACATGCAGCAGATATATCAAAAGCCTGTACATTATTGATGCCAAGCTTGTCAGATATGATACATGCAGTTGAAGGCATATTGAAGTAATCAGGTGTAACAGTAGCACAGAGCACTAAATCTATATCATCAACACTTACATCGCTACGGTCTAAAGCTAGTTTGGCGGCCTTGGCTCCCATATCACTTGTAGATTCATCTTCGGATGCAATTCTACGCTCTTTAATGCCTGTTCTTTTTGTAATCCATTCATCGGTCGTATCTAGCATCTTTTCCAAATCTTTATTGGTCATGATTCGGTCAGGAACATATGCACCAATAGAACAAA
>CAYWGB010000089.1:0-4546 GCA_964457825.1 uncultured Campylobacterales bacterium
AGTGCAGTAAATCTCTCTTTTGCAGTCAATGGAACATATTTTACTTTTGTTGCATCACCTAGTGTTGCTGCTGCCATTGCACGACAAAAATCAACATCCAAGCCTCTCCATGTACCTTTTGAATCTGCCTCTGCAAATCCAGGTAATCCTGTGCTAACACCACACTTAAGAACGCCTGCTTTTTTAACATCGTCGAGTGTACCAGCTGTTGCTACTGTAGCAACCATAGCGGCCACAACTGAAAGTTTGAATAATTTTTTCATTTATACTCCTTGCGATTTTGAATTTATTATTACACCATGAGTGTATCATATAAAATAAAATTCTAACTTTTTATGCTACATATGTACCCTCAATAGAAGAGGTGTGTTTCCATTCTACACACTACTTGACGCTTGAGAGTCTGTTTCCCAAAAAAAGTCTATCCAATCATGTGCATGCTTGAGTGTGTAATCAGCCTTTATTGATGCGGTCGGTTTATAAAAGATAGTCGCTATTTTGAATTGTACCGATGGGTATTTCTGCTCTAAAATTCTTACTAGCTCCTTGAGAGTATCCCCACTATCTATGATATCATCAACTATTAGAACTTTTTTTGATTGGCTCATGTTGGGAATATTGAATATCTCAATAGTATCCAGTTTTGTGCTATCGTTATAGTGTATTGAGTTAAGAGAGTAGAGCTCTCTGATACCCATAGCCTGAGCCATAAAATGTCCCAGTGTCATTCCACCCCTAGCCACGGCCAAAAGTGTATCTGGCTTATACTCATCTACCTTTTTCGTGAGAGTCTGCACGTCTGTGACAAACTCGTCATATCCATAATAATACTTATCCATGGATAACAAATACCAGTAGTGATATGACTGCTATAGATACAACACCCAGGTTTAAATCTTTAAATTCACCTTTGGCAATCTTGACAACCGTATAAGCGATAAAACCAGCAGCAAGTCCATTTGTGATAGAGAAGGTCAAGGGCATCAGTATGATAGTTAAAAATGCTCCAGATGCTGTGGCGGTGTCCATGTTGGTAAAATCCATGCGACCAAGCTCGGTAAACATGAGCACTCCGACGGTAACGAGAATTGGCAAAATAGCTGGCTCTGGTATAGCCTTGAAAAGTGGTAACAAAAAGAGTGTCAATATGAAAAACATAGCCGTAAATACGGCTGTAAGACCAGTGCGACCACCTGCCTCAACTCCACTGGCAGATTCGATAAAGGAGGTAGTTGTGGAGACACCCAAGAGAGATCCAGCAACAGTAGCAACAGCATCTGCTTCTAGAGTTTTAGCTAATGCCTTATCCTCATTTTTTTCATTTTGGAATAAATCGGCTCTGGCTCCAACGGCTGTCAATGTACCGAGTGTGTCAAACATATCAGTTATTAAAAAGGTGACTATGACGGGCAATAGAGCAAGAGTTGCAGCCGAGGTGATATCTAAATGCATTGCAATAGGCGCTATTGAATCAGGCCAGCTAAATATTGACTCGGGCATACTGAAGTCTGATATTAAGAGCCACCCCACAATGGAGCTAACCAGCACAGACAAAATGAATGAGCCTTTGACTCTATATGCGTACAGTACAAGTGTTAGGATGAGCCCAAAAGCTCCAAGCATTACATGTGGATCAGAGAAGTGACCCAAAGTAACAAAGGTTGCTTTGTCGGCTACTATCATATGCATCTCTTTGAGTCCGATAAAGGCGATAAAAGCACCAATACCTGCACTGACTGCACGGCGTAAATCCATAGGAATAGATGTCATAATCCACATCCTAAATTTAGTAAAAGACAATACAACAAATATAATACCAGATATAAAAACAATACCCAGCGCCGTTTCCCATGGTATTTTCATGCCTAGTACGAGACCATATGAGAAATATGCATTTAAGCCCATCCCAACGCTCATCGCCACAGGAGTGTTACCCCATATACCACTAAGGAGTGTAGCAAAGATTGTGATAAGTGCAGTCGCAGTTATGACAGCACCCATTGGCAATCCAGCATCTGCAAGTATGAAGCCGTTTACTGGGACTATGTACATCATAGTCAAAAAAGTTGTCAAGCCAGCAATAAATTCTTTTTTTACACTTGTATTGTGTTCTTGAAGTCTGAATCTAGATAACATTAGAAGCCTTTTAAAGATAGTATATTAGTCAAAGAGTGTATGACTTGTCAAAGTATATCAGTCCTTAGGTTAAATCAGACTACAATACAACCCAGTTAGCTAATAAAATTACCTTTTTGTTACAAAAAAGGGACATCTCGATATTATCACCTCTAGAGTAGCTAGTGACTCCTTTTGGTGTGCCCGTCATAATAATGTCACCATCTTTGAGAGTCATAAATGTCTCTATCTCCTTGAGGATTTCATCTGGTTTGTAGATCATCAGCTCATAATCAGCAAACTGCTGTATCTGCCCATTTAGTCGTAGCTCAAAAGAGAGAGAAGATATTTCGTGCTCCAGCGCAACAAACTGGCTCAGTACAGCAGAACCGTCGAAGGCTTTGGCTCTCTCCCATGGCAAGCCTTTTGATTTCATCTGGTTCTGAATATCGGCATGTGTCAAATCAAGTCCAAGACCAACAGCGGATATCCCCCCTTGTTCTATCAACAGACACAACTCTCCCTCAAACCTACAAGTATCGCTAAAATAATGCAACTTATCAGTAATCGCAGAGTTTGGCTTGTTAAAAAGCACCATATTTTCAGGAGTCTCATTGCCTAACTCCTCGATATGCTCCGTATAGTTTCTGCCTACACAGATGACCTTGGATGGTGTATATTTTTTTTCTTCCAGTCTCACACAATTCATTACAAAGACTCCTACTGATTAATTTATGACTCAGATTATATCCAATAATATTTCAGAAACCTTTTGGATGGGATTTGATATATTGTTGAAGTAGATTTAAACAAAGGACAACGACATGCCACTACTAGATAGTTTTACCGTAGATCATACCAAAATGATAGCACCAGCCGTAAGAGTTGCAAAGAAGATGAAGACTCCATCAGGAGACTCAATCACAGTATTTGATCTCAGATTTTGTGTGCCCAATGAAGAGATACTGGATGAAAAAGCCATTCATACTCTCGAGCATCTTTTTGCTGGCTTCATGAGGGAGCATCTCAATGGCAAAAAGGTCGAAATAATAGATATATCGCCTATGGGTTGCAGAACAGGCTTCTATATGTCTTTGCTTGGTAGCCCAAGTAGCAAAAAAGTAGTTCACGCTTGGGAACAATCCATGAAGGATGTCTTATCGGTTAAATCAAAACGAGATATCCCAGAGCTAAATATATATCAGTGCGGTACATACAAAATGCACTCATTGAGAAAAGCAAAAAAAGTAGCCAAAAAAGTTCTCAAGCGTAAAATAGGCATCATGAATAACAGTGCTTTAAAACTTGACATTAGAGCGGTAAGCTAAAATGTATATAGCTATACCAATCGATGGAACAGATGCTAGCAAATCCAAAATTACAAATTTAGCACATCTAGAGAAATGGGCTCTGATTGATTTTGAAGAGGGCATGTCAAAAGAGATAAAACTCTATGATAGCAGATCACAATTTCCCGATGGATTTATCGATTTTGTAATACTTGAAAATAAGTTTGAGAACTATATGGAGTTCATGGAGGAGGGCAGCATGGTTCTTGTTACACGAGAGGAGCAGACGATAGAGGATATAATCGAAGCATTTAAATTTAAGGAGCTCGATGAGGTTGGCTATTAACCTTTAGCTTTGAAGCTTTTGTCTGTTTTGCAGTGATGGATCAAAAAACATCCTTCACACTCTGGCTTGAGAGCCTTGCACCTGTATCTCCCAAAAAGCACCATGGCTTGATGTAGTAAGTGCAAATCAGTTTTAAATTTCTTTGTCAACTCCTCTTCACACTTGATGGCTGTCTTGGCACTACTTAGCCCTAAACGATGTGCTACTCTATATACATGGGTATCTACAGCCATGAGGTTGGCTCCAGTGTACTCTATCATTACTACATTGGCAGTTTTTTGGCCTACACCAGCTAGCTTAACCAGTTCATCCCTCTTTAGAGGTATCTCGTTGCTATAATCCTCTACGATAGACATGGCCATCTTGATGAGATTCTTAGCTTTATTATTAAAAAAAGAGCAACTACTAATGTGGGATTTCACCTCTTCTAAAGAAGCATTAGCCAAACTTACAGGGTCAGGAAAAGCATCAAAAAGAGCAGGAGTTATGATATTGACTCTCTTGTCGGTGCATTGTGCAGAGAGCATAACAGCTATTAATAGTTGAAATAGGTTATCGTAATTAAGCTCCGTTAATGATAATGGGTAGTGTTCTAGAAACAGACTCTTGATTTGTGATATCTCTTCTTTGTTAGCCTTCTTGATATATGCCATGAGAACTCCGTGTTAATATTGGTTTAACTTCTGGAGATATAATACCAGCTATATAATAAAAAAAGGAAAGATAGATGAAGATAATAAAAAACACACTAATGTTAGCAGTATTGTCGGCTGGTACTTTGAGTGCGGCTGATGTG
>CAYWGB010000090.1:0-4525 GCA_964457825.1 uncultured Campylobacterales bacterium
AGACCTTGGCGATGGTGCCCAAAAAGCAGTTGATGCTGCAAAAGCAAGCTAAGGAGAGGAGATAAAATGAGTATATTAATAGATAAAAATACGAAGGTAATAGTACAAGGGTTTACTGGTAGTGAAGGCACATTTCATGCAGAGCAGTGTTTGGAGTATGGCACACAAATAGTAGGTGGGGTTACACCGGGCAAGGGCGGACAAACTCACTTAGATAAGCCAGTTTTCAATACAGTCAAGGAGGCTGTAAAAGCGACAGGTGCCACAGTGAGTATGGTATTTGTGCCTCCAGCATTTGTCGGTGATGCTGTGCAAGAAGCTGCGGCTGCAGGTATTGAGCTAGCTGTTATCATCACAGAGGGTGCTCCTGTGCGTGATATGCAAGCAGCAAAAGCAGCAGCAGTCAAAAGTGGTATGATGACCATAGGGCCAAACTGCCCAGGTATTATTACCGCTGATGAGTGCAAGATAGGAATCATGCCAGGCAGTGTCTTTAAAAAAGGTAATGTAGGACTTATCTCCAAATCTGGAACACTTACTTATGAAGGTGCCAACCAAGTCTGCAACGAAGGGTATGGTATCACGACAGCAGTTGGTATAGGTGGAGACCCGATTATAGGACTCAGCTATAAGCAGCTTTTGCCTATGTTTGAGGCAGATCCAGAGACCGAAGCCATTGTGATGATAGGCGAAATAGGTGGGGACTTGGAAATCCAAGCTGCTAAACTTATCAAAGAGCAGATAACTAAACCCGTTGTAGCTTTCATTGCAGGGCAAACTGCACCAGCTGGCAAAAGAATGGGTCACGCAGGCGCAATCATATCTGGAAGCGCTGGAACAGCAAAAGAGAAGATGGATGCACTAGAGGCAGCGGGCGTAAAGGTCGTCCACTCTCCAGCAGATATTGGAAAAGCTGTCAAAGAAGTTTTGGGCTCTTAATGGCTAGCATAGCTCTTGGCTCTGCTAGATTTATAGTAAAAATCATTTAATTTTATAGTTATAAATAATCATTTAAATATCGGGGTGTAGCGCAGTCTGGCTAGCGTGCTATCTTGGGGTGATAGAGGTCGCCGGTTCAAGTCCGGTCACTCCGACCATCTAAAGCAGTAATCCTCTGATTTCATCTTCATCTATTAGATCTTTATCGTATTTGATTACTCCTATATTTTCCGTCTCATTTACGTAACTCTCTACGATAGCATCGTTACTACTACTGATTTCAGATATCTTATCTCTATCGAAAATATCTAGTGGGAGATAGACATTTCCTCTGTTGTTTGGGCTAGGCATAGTGGCCACCCAGATGAACCATAGCACGGCTATACCCATGACAATGAGTGAAAGTGTCTCTCTATCATAATGCTCCATGACCCATCCTGCCAACAACCCACCTATAAAGATACCCAGATAAGCAAAAGTGTTGGCCACGCCCAGTGCAGCCCCTTTTTGGTGTACTTTGGCAAACTTGGCAACAAAGCTCTGAAGGAGTGGCTCAAACATATTAAATCCGATGAAGAAGAAGACAACACCAAGGACAAATATCCATGATTGAGTAGAGAAACCCATAGCAATAAATGCAACAAAGATAAATGCAACAGAGATCTTAAAAATAAGCTTGCCTTTACCGTACTTCTCCCCAAATATTGCCGCAGGTGCCATGGCTATAAATCCAAATAGCATTGCAGGAAGATAGACCTTCCAAAGCTCTGCCTTTTCCCAGCCAAAACCACCATCTGCTATGGTTTGTGTCAATACAAAAGGTATGATGAAAAATGCCATAGTAGTAGTGCCTTGGTGGAACAA
Organism: uncultured Campylobacterales bacterium; assembly: GCA_964457825.1. GTDB lineage: Bacteria > Campylobacterota > Campylobacteria > Campylobacterales > Sulfurovaceae > JAAXPZ01. Next base: position 1,804 of record CAYWGB010000090.1, read on the forward strand.
AAAAGTAATATACATACGAGTAAGTGCTTTGTCCTTAAAGACATCAAAAAACTTCGACTCTTCTTCGGAGTAAGAGTGTACTATCTTTGGTGGCTGTGGGACAGAGGTAAAAAGTACCGTTATTGCAGCTACAGAGAGTGCTGCAGTAAGCCAAAAGAGTTTATCAATGCCATAGTTGCCACCAACAATAGGCGCAACAATCATGGCAACTGCAAAACTCATCGCTATAGTACCTCCCATGATGGCCATAGCATGTGCTCTTTGCTCCTCTTTAACCAAATCAGCTATCATGGCTGAGACTACAGATCCAATTGCGCCTGCGCCTTGCAAAAATCTACCTGCTAAAAGCATATATATATTGTCACTCATTGCAGCAACAACTGAGCCTACTATAAAGACTATGAGCCCCAGAAGCAGTGTCTTTTTTCGCCCTATTTTATCTGACATGAGACCAAATGGTACTTGGAATGCAGCTTGGGTTAGGGCATATCCACCCACAACCAGCCCAGCCAAAAATGGTGTAGCACCAGGCATATCAAGTGCATATATTGATAAAACCGGCAATACGATAAATAGTCCAAAAAATCTGAGACCTACTATTAGACTCAGAGGCATAATCTCTTTAATCATGGTGATACCTTTTATACGATAAAATTTGTCCCATTATATAACTAAATGTTTAAGCCAAGCTAAGCTTATGGGTAAAATATTTGATTATGAAATATCTTAAAAGGAGACTCATGAAACTAGTCTTGGCTACAGGAAACAGAGGAAAATTAAAAGAGTTTCAGCAGATGTGCAAAGGTGAAGTGGTGCCTTATACGGATCTCCTTGGTGCATTTGAGATAGTAGAAGATGGGGATACTTTTGCGGACAATGCGCTTATTAAAGCTCGCACAATTTACGAAAAACTAGACGAGGGGCATATAGTCATCGCTGATGATAGCGGCATATCCCTCCCCATACTTAATGGTGCCCCAGGGATATACTCTGCTAGATATGCAGGCGAGAATGCGACAGATATGGATAATTTACAAAAGCTTATAGACAGCATTAGAGAAAAAGATATATATACCGCCTCAGCCTATTACACTGCTGCTATAGCCATAGTCAGCCGGTATGGAGAGTATGTTGTACATGGCTGGATGTATGGAGATGTCATTGATGAGGCTAGAGGAGACAAGGGTTTTGGTTACGATCCGATATTTATCCCAAAAGGTTATGATAAAAGTTTGGGTGAATTGGATGATGAGATAAAGTCATCAATATCGCATCGAAGTAAGGCCTTATCATTGGCACAGCCAATCATTAAAATGATACAAAAACAGACTTGATATCTATATAGACTTTGATACAATACTGCATGAAATTAAAACAGGTCACAGATATCCACTCAGACGAGTTGGAGATATATCATCAATTTAGAGAAAATGCTTTTAGGGAAGATGGTTCATTTGTAGCTGACAGCCCAAAAGTTGTAAATTTATTAATAGAAGAGGGTGTAGATGTCCATAGTGTCTTGGCTACACAGGAGTATTATGATACTCATGCCTCTTTAGTCCAAGGTCTGAGCAATGCAGTATTCTATGTCGCGAGCAATGACCAGATGAGAGATATCGTTGGTCACAAGATACATCATAATGTTATGATGCACGGTATTAGGCCATCTGAGACCAATCTAGAAGAGTTAGGTCCACACATCCTAATGCTAGATGAGATTAGCTCTACGCAAAATATAGGCTCTATCGCGAGGTCAGCTGCTGCAATAGGTATCGACTCTTATGTGTTGCCCAAGCATGGGCCGCATCCGTACTCTAGGCGTGCTTTGCGAGTGAGTATGGGGCATGTGTCCATGTTAAAAATCAATATTTATGAAGATATAGAAGAGACTATAAGGACGTTAAAGCATATGGGTTATCGTATATATGGTGCAGAGGTTGCCGATGGTGCCAGTATGCTCTCCAATGTAAAGGTGGCCTCCAAATGGGTATTGCTCATGGGCCACGAGGGAAGTGGGCTCTCATCAGAAGTGCTGGCATTATGTGATGAGGTGGTAACTATCGAAATGATGCAAGGTGTCAAAAGCTTCAACGTGGGTGTGGCTGCATCCATTATGATGTATCAGTTTAAACATGCCAAAAAACTAGCCAACTAGCATTGCAGAGTTATTCTATTTTTTAGATATAATTTCTAAAAATTACAAAGAGGATACCATGGGCTTAAGAGCAGATAGCTGGATTAGAGAGAAATCACTTCAAGAGGAGATGATTTCTCCATTTTGTGAAGGGTTAGTGGGCGAAGGTGTAGTAAGCTATGGGCTAAGTAGTTATGGATATGATATACGAGTAGCAGATGAGTTCAAAATTTTTACTAACATCAATGCAGAAGTCGTTGACCCTAAAAACTTTGATGAGAAGAATGTAGTTGATTTCAAAGGCGATATTTGCATCGTTCCACCTAATTCATTTGCACTAGCTCGTACAATAGAGTACTTTAAAATGCCAAGAGATACACTGGCTATCTGTTTAGGCAAGAGCACATACGCAAGATGTGGGATCATAGTTAATGTTACACCATTTGAGCCTGGTTTTGAGGGGCATATCACCATAGAGATATCCAACACTACACCACTACCAGCAAAGATCTATGCAAACGAAGGAATCGCACAAGTATTGTTTTTGCAAGGAGATGAAGCGTGTGAAACAACCTATGCAGACAGAAA
>CAYWGB010000091.1:0-4478 GCA_964457825.1 uncultured Campylobacterales bacterium
TGCTGGAGATTTTATCGGTACTGGTAAGATAATGTTGAGTGGCATCGATAATAACTCACTAACTGGGACAATCCCTGAGTTACTTTTTGTAGCATTTCAAGGAACATTTGCAGCGATTGCTGTTGCAATTGCAAGTGGTTCTATGATTGAGAGAATTAAGTTTTCAACATTTGTTATCTTTTCAGCACTTTGGATACTTGTAGTTTATGCTCCTGTTACACACTGGGCATGGGGTGGTGGTGAAACACTAAACTTTGGTGAGATGGACTTTGCTGGTGGTACGGTTGTACATATCAATGCAGGTGTTGCAGGTTTTGTAGTAGCGATGATACTTGGCAAAAGAAAAGATTTTGGAAAAGCAATTATTAAGCCTTTCTCTCCTGTGTTGACTGTACTAGGTGCATCACTACTATGGTTTGGCTGGTTTGGATTTAACGCTGGTAGTGAAGTGGCAGCCGATGGGCTAGCAGGTAACGCTTTCTTGATTACGAATGTTGCAGCATCTCTAGGTGTAATAGGTTGGCTAGCGATTGAGTATCTATTCTACAAAAAAGCTACATTGGTTGGTGGTGCTTCTGGAGCAGTTGCTGGCCTGGTAGCGATCACACCTGCATCTGGTTCAGCTGGAGTAACTGGTGCTATCATTATTGGTTTAGTTGGTGGTATCGTTGGCTTCCTTGCTGTTGCCAAGATGAAAAAATGGTTCAAAGTAGATGATTCATTGGACGCGTTTTGGGTGCACGGTGTAGTAGGTATCTGGGGCTCAATCGCGACTGCCATCTTTATCGCACCTTATCTTATGGCTGATGATTACAATATAGGCACGCAATTAGTAGCACAATTCAAGGCTATTGGTTTGACTATTGTCTACAGTGCTATTATGACAGCTGTAGTATACTTTGTTGCAAGTATGTTAACAGGTGGCGGTAGAGTAAGTGATGAGACTGAGCAAAAAGGACTTGATGAAGCCATACATGGTGAGAAGTCAATCAATATATAAGCATTTAAGGAATTAATAAAATGAAAAAAATAGAAGCTATAATCAAACCATTCAAACTAGACGATGTCAAAGATGCACTTGTAGAGGCGGGCATCGAGGGGATGACAGTCTCTGAAGTAAAAGGATATGGTAGACAACAAGGACATTCTGAGGTGTATAGAGGCACGCAATATATAGTAGAATTTATACCAAAAGTAAAAATAGAGATAGTTGTAAGCAATGATGAGTACCTCAACAAAGCACTTGAGATTATCAAGACAAAAGCGCATACAGATACTATCGGAGATGGTAAAATATTTGTATCAGATATAACAAAAACTATCAGGATACGAACAGGCGAAGAGGATACTCAGGCACTATAAAAACCAAGCTCTATAATTTCAGATAGACCTTATGATATAATAACAAAAATTATACAAGGGGTCTCCATGAAAAAAGCATTAGCTTGCCTTCTCCTAGTTAGTGCACTATTGGGGGCGGGGAATATTGATAAATTTGTAGCTGGTGCCAAGTGGCAAGTAGGCAAAACACTTAGCTATGACCCGACATATGTAGGGCTTAAATATCCAAATGGAGATATCGACATCTCCAAAGGAGTCTGCACCGATGTAGTGGTGCGGGCTTTGCGAACGCTCAACATCGACCTGCAAGAACGCATACATAATCATAAAAAAACTCATCCAAAACTATATCATGGGCTATATGGTACAGATAAGCTAGATTCCAACATTGACCATCGTAGAGTCAAAAATATCCAAGCATATCTCAAAGCAAGGGGATATCAAATCAAAGGTGATTTTAAACCAGGAGATATAGTAGTATGGAAATTGCCTGGCAGCAATCTAGACCACATAGGAGTATGCTCAAACAAACTCAATGCAAAAGGCGAGCCATACATCGTCCACAATGTCGGAGCAGGAGCCAAAGAAGAAGATGTGCTTAGATCATATAAGATTGTAGATCATTTTAGGATTTTTGACAATTGAGATTAGATAAGTACCTGGTCGAAATGGGGCATTTTGAGAGTCGCAACCGTGCGCTAGAAGCCATAAAAAGTGGTAGTGTGCAAGTCAATCAAAAAATAGCAAAAGCCTCACAAAAGGTAGATGCCAACAGCGAGATAAGAGTGCAAGATGAGAAATTTTATGTCAGTAGAGCGGCTAAAAAACTAGAGGGTTTCTTGGCAGAATATCCTGTCCAGATAGCAGGTAAAAAGGTGCTAGACATTGGCTCAAGCACTGGTGGCTTTGCGCAGATAATTCTCGAACACTCCCCTGCTCTTTTGGTATGCGTGGATGTGGGCAGCAATCAGTTGCACCACTCCATCAGAGAACAAAAAGTAGTCAGAGTATTTGAAGAGACTGATATCAGAGAGTTTAACCAAAATGGCTTTGAGATTGTCACTTGTGATGTCTCGTTCATATCAGTTGAGCAGATTATGGGCGACATAGACAGAGTCTCTAGCCAATCATCTGATATTATCATACTCTACAAACCACAATTTGAAGTAGGTAAAGATGCAAAGCGAGATAGCAAGGGCGTGGTACTAGACCAAGAGATAATCCGAGACAAAATGGCAGGCTTCAAGCAGCATGCTAACGATATGGGCTGGATGATTACAAATAGTTCATACTCAAAACTATCTGGTAAAGAGGGTAACCAAGAGTATATGTTTCATTTTAAAAAGGCTGTAAATGGACAATAGAGACAAAATCAAATCCATTACCATAGGCTCATTTGATGGCATGCACTTAGCACATCAAAAACTAGCATCCTTGGCAGATGCCGTCGTGGTCATAGAGAGAGGTGGTGGATATTTAACGCCTGGAAAAATGAGATGTAGATACATAGACAAGCCATGTCTGTTTTACTATTTTGATGATATCAGAGCATTAAGTCCATTGGAGTTTGTTGATAAATTATGCAATGATTTTCCAAACATAAACAAGATAGTGGTAGGATATGATTTTTGCTTCGGAAAGGGGAGATCTGGAGACGTACAGACTTTAAATGATATTTTTAATGGTACCGTTGAGGTTGTTAAGGAGATTAAAAACGAAGGCATATCAATACACTCTAGGACTATTAAAGAGCTACTCAAGAGTGGCGACTTGAAAACTGTCAAGAGACTACTGGGTAGACAATATCAAGTCATAGGAGTTCCGATTCGAGGTCAAGGTGTCGGCAGCAAAGAGCTGGTTCCTACGATCAATATGCGCATAGAACAGTATCAGCTGCCAAAAGATGGCGTGTACGCAACAAAAACATTCCTAGACGGACATTGGCACAAGAGTGTAACCTTTATAGGCAACAGAGTCACAACCGATGGAAAATTTGCCATAGAGTCACATGTTATCAATCAAGAGATATCTCAGCCTGATGATACAGTCACAACAGAGTTTATAGCTCGTATCAGAGACAATCAAAAATTTGACTCATTAAGTATGCTCAAAAAAGTTATAAAAGCAGATATATCATATGCTAAGGAGTACTGCGATGAAAGATAATATATTTCAAAAACCCATAGGGAAAAAGTTTGAGTTTGACGAAGCAGTTGCCTCTGTTTTTGATGATATGCTATCAAGGTCTGTTCCTTTTTATAACGAGGTAAGAGAGCTGATAATTTCACTTCTCTTAACGGTCCAAAAAGATGAAAAAAGAGTTTTGGATCTTGGGTCATCGACGGCAAAATTTTTACTAGAACTAGATAGCAAAATGACAACAAAAATGAAACTAAAAGGCATAGACAATTCTGAAGCAATGGTGGATAGAGCCAAGAAAAAATGCCAAGCTTTTGGAGCAGATATCGAGCTAGAGCTAGCAGACATGCTTGATTACAACTACTCAAATGAAGATATAGTTATCGCAAACTATACACTACAATTTATTAGGCCGATACACCGTACAAAATTGGTAAAAAAACTATACAGAAGCCTATCAGAAGGGGGCTTGTTCATATTTTCAGAAAAAGTTTCATTTGAAAACAAGGAGCTAGATAGTCACATAATAGAGGTCTATCATGGCTATAAGCAGTCACAAGGATATAGTCAGTTTGAGATATCTCAAAAGAGAGAAGCACTCGAAAACGTACTGGTACCTTTTAGCATAGAAGAGAATATTCTAATGTGTAAAGAGGCTGGCTTTACAAAAATAGATACGCTATTTCAATGGGCAAATTTTGTTACCTTCATTGCTCAAAAATAGATCAAAAACTAGCAACATGCGTTCAGCTCGCACTTACTAATTAATATCAGTTATTCACACTCTTTTCACCATGTGAATAACTTAAGATTCGATAAAAAATCTCAAAAAAATCTCAAAAAAAATCTACTGCCCATAGGCTCGGCATCCATCTATATAAATTTCATTATTTTAAGATATAATCATATAAATATAACAGTAAGGAATAGAAATGAAGTGGAGTCCAAATAGTTGGAGAAAGTTTCCTATCAAACAGCAGCCAACATATGTAGACCAG
>CAYWGB010000092.1:0-4470 GCA_964457825.1 uncultured Campylobacterales bacterium
TATGGTTATTTGGATTTTTGTATTAATGCTGGGTATGAGAAAACCAATACCAGCCAACAGCTTGTATCTTTAAAGTAAAAACGATTATAATAGCACCTACTGCATATCAGTATAAATATTTACAAAAACCCAACTTCTCCACATATTACAAGAGGAACCATGAGCGACAACAATAACAAAAAACCTGCCAATAATGCCAATAAAGGCAATAAGAAAAATAACCGCACACATACCCCAGTTAATGGTTACAAGATTGAAACACTTCAACAAAAACCATTAACAGAATTGCTAGAGATAGCACTCAAACTAAAGGTAGAAAACCCCAACGAGTTCAAGAGAAAAGATCTCATCTTTGAAATACTAAAAAACCAAGTGAGTCAAGGTGGGTACATTCTCTTTACTGGTATTTTAGAAGTCATGAATGACGGATATGGATTTTTACGCTCAGAAGATGGTAATTTTGCCAACTCCAGCAATGATACCTACGTAAGCTCTACACAAATCAAACGATTTGCACTTAGAAATGGAGATGTTGTCACTGGGCAAGTTAGATCACCAAAGGATCAAGAAAAATACTACGCACTCCTCAAGATAGAAGCAATCAACTATCTTCCGCCAGAAGAGTCCAAGAAGCGTCCACTTTTTGATAACTTAACTCCTCTTTACCCTAACGAGCGCCTAAAATTAGAATACGACCCAATGAAGGCTACTGGTAGAGTGATAGACCTATTTGCTCCCATAGGCAAGGGTCAAAGAGCACTAATAGTAGCACCTCCCAGAACAGGTAAGACTGAACTGCTCAAAGAGATAGCTCATGGTATCACTAGCAATAATCCAGATGCGAGCCTAATGGTACTGCTCGTAGATGAGAGACCAGAAGAGGTTACAGATATGCAACGCTCAGTCAAAGGTGAAGTCTACAGCTCTACATTTGATTTGCCAGCACAAAATCATGTAAGAACAGCCGAAATGGTGATAGAAAAAGCAAAAAGACGAGTAGAACTAGGCAAAGATGTTGTCATCTTGCTTGACTCCATTACGAGGTTGGCCCGTGCTTATAACACCGTAACACCAAGCTCCGGAAAAGTCCTCTCTGGTGGTGTGGATGCTAATGCATTACATAAACCAAAGAGATTCTTTGGTGCAGCGAGAAACATAGAGCATGGAGGTAGTCTGACCATTATCTCTACAGCACTTATAGATACAGGTAGTCGCATGGATGAGGTGATTTTCGAAGAGTTTAAGGGTACAGGAAACTGTGAGGTGGTATTAAATAGAAACATATCAGACCGTCGAATATACCCAGCGATAGATGTGACAAAATCAGGCACCAGAAAAGAGGAGTTGCTAGTGACTCCGGAGACTCTGCAAAAAGTTTGGGCCATCAGAAACGCAATGCAGAACATGGAAGAGGTAGAGGGTCTAAAATTCTTATTTAAGAAGATGAATAACACTAAATCCAACGAAGAGTTTTTGTCCATAATGAATGATGGAGCCTAACAAGAGGTGAGATTTCAAGCGACAAAGGCGAAAGCCGCATCACTAAAGATCGGAGTCTTCGACTCTGGCTTAGGTGGACTTACTGTCGTTCGATCCATGCTAGATTCTCTCAAAGATACAGATATTTACTACATCGCAGATACTGCAAATGCTCCATACGGAGACAAATCAAAAGAGCATATCATTGAATATTCCAACGAGATAGTAAGCTACTTTGTGGATACTCTTCAGATAGATATTTTAGTAATAGCTTGTAATACTGCTACTAGTGCCGCAGGTGAAACTCTGCGAAATAGATATTCAGACTTACCTATTGTTGGCACAGAGCCAGGTATCAAGCCAGCCCTAAGTGTTACAAAAAGTGCTAAAGTAGGCATATTGGCCACTTCGGCTACTTTAAAAGGAGAAAAGTACCATGAGCTACTGCAAGCACTAGAGGCCAAAGAGAGAGTAACACTCTATGAACAAGAGTGCCCGGGACTTGTAGAGCAGATAGAGTCAGACCAGATAGATACTCCTGAAACCACTCATATGCTGGAGCAGTGGCTCTCGCCTATGAGAGAGCAGGGTGTCGACACTATTGTGCTGGGGTGCACTCACTATCCTTTGGTAAAAGATGTAATCAAAAAAACTATGCAGTGCAATGTAAAGCTCATCGAAACAGGTGAGGCTATAGCCAGTAGGATTAAATCTCTGTCGTGCTACGAGCCACTAAAAGATACTAACGCTAGGCTAGTATCACTGCAACGAACGGGTGCAATCAAAGAGAGTTTTGTAAAAAAAATCATAAACGATGAGATAGATATTACCTCTCTTTGAAAACAAGCCTAATAGTATCTTTGCTATCAATGCTCTCTGATATGTCTGGAATAGTTATACTTTTGTAGGGCGAGGCATCTATATCTATTTTTAATACCTCTGTATTGTTTTTGAGAACTGTTAATTCACCTTTGGTATGACGACTGAATCTTACTTTTGTCAAATATTTGCCTGACAACCTTGTGTCAATTAGACTAGGGTAGTACCAAAAACTGGCATCTTCATTTGTTACAATCGGAGCCACAGACAGAGGAATATTGCTCTTGAAGGAGCTGTCTATGGCAATAGCACTTTTTTGCCCCTCAAAGTAGCAGTTGAATGCAGCAAGGGCTCCTCTGATAATGTTTCCAGCTAGGAAAAATCTAGAATCTTTGGTCTGAAAGTTTTGAGTGACAGGTAATGAATAATTTGTATAGTTAAAATCTTCAAAAGACTTTTGCAAGAGTGAGCTTTCAGGTACGAAGTCACCACTAAAAATCACGCCATCACACTCGATATCTCTTGATTTTCCATTTGTGGAGATAGTGACGCTTACTACATCTTTCTCTTTGGTATTAATGCGAACCAACTCTGTAGATGCAAGCACTTTTGTACCTAAGATATAGTTTGCTATACCCTTTAGAATAGAAAAAGCCTTAATTTTTTCCTCTTTTTCTATCATGGCAGCAATTTTTATCCCAGCATGTTTTGCTGTCATAATAGCCGAAAAAGAGACAAGTTCACTGCCGATAATCACAGCTTTGCTGAATGGTCGCCTTTTCTGAATATAAGCAAATCTCTGTAGTGCGCCTGTGCTGATAATGTTTGGACTTCTTCCTCCGCCCACAAGCATAGAAGCTCTCGTATCCTCTCTGGCACCCATTGCAAATAGTATACGCTTTGCTCTGTAGTGCCTCACTCCAGCTGGTGTGCTAAAGATCAATATATTATCGTCTATTTTTGTCAGAGAATAGTTTAGGTTTATCTCTATATCTTTGTCTTGAGCTTTTTTCTGTAGTGTATTGGCATACTGCTCACCTGTCATGGGTCTATGAAATTCTACCAGACCAAATCCTTGGTGATTGCAGTGCCTCGAGGTCATGGCAACTTGACTTTCTCTGTCGAATATAGCCATCCTTTTGCTATATCCAAGTTCGGCTAGCTTTAGTGCAGCCCCTATTCCGGCAGGGCCCGCTCCGATAATTGCTATATCTATATCGATGATATTGATTTGATGTCCCTTATCCATTTTTGACCTCGCTCTCACAAATACTTGAGACAGCGGCGGTGCAGTTGAATCCTTGGCACCTACCCATCATGGCTCTAGTCCTTCGCTTGAGTCCGCCTATGGTGCCAGCACCCAATTCTCCTCGACACGCCTCCTTGATCTCTCTGTCCGTTACTAGCTCACACTGGCATATAATCTTTTCATACCCTGCTTTTTGGTGATCGCGGGTAGCAAACTCGCTGATGTTTGGTACAGATATTTGTGGTTGAGTTTTTTGTTTGGTATATTTTTTGTCATTTATCTCATAGATATGTTTTGCCAAGCCCAATGAAGCAGTTAATCCAGTAGAGCGTATGCCTCCTACAGTAATCCAGCTCCCGTTATCGCTAATACCGACCCTATAGTAGGTCTCATCAGATGCAGGTCTGAGCCCTGCAAAGGTAGCACTGACACCGTGTCCTCTCAGGGCAGGTAGCATTGTATAGGCCTTGTTTTTGAGCTCTTCTAGCTCTTGGCTCGTTGTAGAGCTGTCAGTTTTACTCTCCTGATCTTCGGCAGTTGGCCCAACCAACAGATTTCCAAAAGCAGTTTTGGTTATGACTACTCCTTTGGTACGTTTGGTCGGTACAGGAAGTATGATAGATGTCACCAAGTCATAGGCCGTTTCGTCAAATATGACAAACTGACCTTTTCGTGGTATGATTTTAAAATCGATATTCCCACTAATCTCCTCTACCACATCACCATGCAAGCCAGCTGCATTGATGATAACTCTTGCTTTGATACTCTTGTTAGATGTTCCTAGCTCCCAATATTCACCATTGTACTCTCCGTTCTTTACCTCATGAGAAAATGCACATTTGCCTCCGCACGCTACACCCTTTTTAACATACGCAAGAGGTGCACTCCATGCATCTATGACCGATTCACCATGAACCACAATC
>CAYWGB010000093.1:0-4329 GCA_964457825.1 uncultured Campylobacterales bacterium
TTCCATCTGCATCCATTGAAGTTACTAGTAATTCTCCAGCTCCCATGCCATACATCTTTTTTGCCCATTCTACTGCATCAATGCCAGTATCATTTCTGCCGCCATGGGTAAATATATTCCACTTATTGGTATCAACTTTTTTTGCGTCTATTGCAACTACGACACATTGCGAACCAAATCTTTTAGCGGCCTCTGTGATAAACTCTGGATTAATAATAGCAGCCGAATTAATGCTCACCTTATCACATCCAACTTCTAACAGATTATATATATCTTCTAATTTCTTAATTCCACCTCCGACAGTCAAAGGGATAAATACTTCTTTGGCGACTTCTCTAACAACATCTACTATAGTATCACGTCCTTCATGAGTGGCTCCAATATCTAAAAAAGTAATCTCGTCAGCACCTTCAATATTGTATCTCTTTGCCACTTCTACAGGATCACCTGCATCTCTGAGTCCAACAAAATTCACACCTTTGACAACTCGTCCGTTATCCACATCTAAACATGGTATAATTCTTTTAGCAAAATATTCCATAAGCATCCTAATAGGCTAGATTGTCTTGTTTGGGTGGATTATATCAAAAACAACCAAATATATATGAAAGAAAAAAAGTGTATAATGAAAACAGATAAAGAGCTAGCAGAATTTGCAAGCAAAAAGTATGGTCAGAATTTTTTAAAAGACCGTGTATATATAGATAAGATCATCCAATCGATGCCCAATGATAATCTACACATAGTTGAAATTGGGCCTGGATTAGGTGATTTAACAAACGAACTCGTAAGAGTTCGTAATGTCACAGCTTTTGAAGTGGATAATAGATTGTGTAAACATCTCACTTCTCAGTTTAGTGAACATCTACAAGATGGCTCATTTACGCTGATATGTGAAGATGTTATGCAGCATTGGGAGGGAAATAGATTACTTGATGCCAAGTATCATTTGGTAGCAAATCTTCCTTACTATATCGCTACCAATCTGATTTTGAAAGCATTGCACGATACTAATTGTCAAAGTATTTTGGTAATGGTTCAAAAAGAGGTTGCGCAAAAATTTGCCGCTAAACCAAGGCAGAGAGATTTCTCGGCTCTTGGGGTATTGGCAAGTAGTATTGGGGAAGCTAATCTACTCTTTGAAGTAGATGCAAAAGCATTTATCCCTGCACCTAAAGTTACCTCTGCAGTGCTATCGATTCGCAAAAAAGATACATTGGATGATACTGGGTTTGAGAATTTCCTCAAGTGCGCATTTGCACAACCTCGTAAAAAATTATCCAAAAATTTATCAATGCGATACAATAAAGACAAAGTCATAAGTGCATTGGATACTTTGAGTATGCCACAAACTGTACGACCACATGAAGCTACGACAGAACAATATCATCAAATATACATAGCAATAGATAAAAGGAAAAACATAAATGAATAACAATAATGAACAAAACAAAGAGCAAAATAAGGAACGTAGAAATCCTAATCCATACAGACAAAATAATCAATCTACCAAACCAAATAACAATGCCAACAACGTTAAAAGAGAGGGTACGGACGCTAGAAAGCCTCAAAATACAGATGAGAGAAAACCGAACAATAGAAACAATAATAGACCAAATAACAATAGGCCAAACAATAGAAACAATAATAGACCGAACAACACGCAAAATAAAAGTAAGAACAGACCAAATAACAATAAAAACAGAGGCAGGAGAAAACCGGAGCCTACAAATGTATCTGCAGAAATGAAAGAGTGTTTACTAGCAAACGACAAAATACAACAGGCTAGAATAGCACCATGGAAACAGGTGGAACAAAATTCAAATGGTAAAATCAGATTTACACCACTAGGTGGTCTAGGTGAGATAGGTGGAAATATTGCTGTCATGGAAACTGAAAAAAGTGCTTTTATCATAGATGTGGGCATGAGCTTCCCTGATGAGACTATGCACGGTGTCGATATTCTAGTCCCTGACTTTAGCTATCTGCATACCATTAAAGACAAAATCAAAGGTATAGTGATCACTCACTCTCATGAAGATCATATCGGTGCAATGCCCTATCTTTTCAAAGAGCTAAAATTCCCAATATACGGTACACCTCTAGCTCTCGCAATGATAGAAAATAAATTCAATGAGCATGGACTATCCGCCGATACAAAATATTTTAATTATGTCACCAAAAGAGAGCAGTATCAAATAGGTGATTTCAAAATAGAGTGGATGCACGTAACTCACTCTATCGTAGACTCTTCTTCGCTCGCTATCGAAACACCTGCTGGAACAATCATACACACAGCTGACTTCAAAATAGACCATACACCTATAGATGGACTCACAACAGATTTGCACAGATTTGCTCATTATGGTTCAAAAGGTGTATTGTGCCTATTCTCTGACTCGACTAACTCTCACAACCCAGGGTTTACCAAGAGTGAGATGGTAGTCGGAAAAACATTTGATACACTATTTGATATTGCCAAGGGACGCGTTATTATGTCAACATTCTCATCAAATGTTCACAGAATTTACCAAGCTATGGAGAGAGGGGTTAAACACGGTAGAAAAATATGTGTAATCGGACGTTCTATGGAGAGAAATATTGAAACAACTAGAAAACTAGGCTATGTTGACATCGAAGAGAAATATTTTATAGAACCACACGAGATTAATAGATACAAGGAGAATGAAGTTCTGGTCATCACAACAGGCTCGCAAGGTGAGGCCATGGCTGCTCTTTCTCGTATGGCAAATGATGAGCATAGACACATCAAACTGAAACCAACAGATACAGTAATCATTTCAGCTTCAGCAATACCTGGAAACGAAGCATCTGTTTCAAAGCTATTGAATCTATTGATGAAAGCTGGAGTCACCGTGCGCTACAAAGAGTTTTCCGACATTCATGTATCAGGCCATGCAGCCCAAGAAGAACAAAAACTCATCTTGCGTCTAGTGCAACCGAAATTTTTCTTACCAGTTCATGGAGAGTACAATCATATCGCTGCCCATGCCAAAACTGCAAGTAATTGTGGGGTTGACTCACGAAATATGCTCCTAATGAGCGATGGTGATCAAATAGAGATTACGCAAAAATTTATCAAAAAAGTAAAAACCATCAAAAGTGGGAAAAGATATATAGACAACATGAACAATAAAGAGATTTATAATGATGTTGTAACCGATAGACAAAAACTAGCCAATGATGGAATAGTAAATGTCACAATGAACATCTCAAGTAAAACCAACAAACCAATGGGTCCAGTTATTGTAAATACTTTTGGAACCATACCTAGCAAAGAAGATGCCAGATTTAAGAAAGATATCTTACACATCATTGATACATACCTTCTCGCCAATAAGATAGAGGCACCTTCTGCTAGCAAAAAAGCTCAGGATGAGATTCGATCATCTATCAGAAAGCATATAGTTAAGATTAAAAAACTATATCCTATAATCAATGTAGATATTTTTGTTTCGTAATAACTAACATGAGACTCAACAAATTTATCTCTCACAACAGTAAATACTCTCGCAGAGAGGCTGATGTCCTGATAGAGCAGGGCAGTGTCAGAGTCAATAAAGAGATTATCAAGAACTACTCGTATGATGTAGAGAGCATGGACAGAGTCACTATCAATAATCGAGCCATTAGACCCAAAAAGAGTGGTGAACTGACCATGGTCGTTTACAACAAACCAAAAGGTGTACTGGTTACCAAAAAAGATGACAGAGGAAGAGCCACCATCTATCATAAGCTGCCTGGAAAATATAGACATTTTATACCAATTGGCAGATTGGACTTCGCTTCAGAGGGTATTTTGCTACTAACAGATTCTCCGGAAGTGGCAACACTTCTGATGAACAGTTCAACACCCAGAACATACAATATAAAAATAGATGGCCCAATAACAGCCCAAATGATAGATGCCATGAAGTATGGACTCAAGTTAGATGATGCAACAGCAGGTGCACATAGCCATAGCAGTATCAAGCAGATGGAGTTTGCACCATTTGATTCATTTGAGATACGAGCCCAAGGCAAAAACACATCCAAACTAAGAGTCACAATCAATGAGGGAAAAAACAGAGAACTTAGAAGGTTTTTTGCTCACTTTCATGCGAAAGTACTAGATCTCAAAAGAGTTGCTTTTGGAGATATTCAGCTCAACAATCTTCCATCAAACAAAACTAGATACTACACACGACAAGAGTATGACCATCTGCATGATTATATAAAAAAAGAGGCTAAGAAAAACAAAAAATAATATGAAATTAGCATTAAAATATCGTCCAAAAACACTAGATAAAATCATAGCACAAGAGCATC
>CAYWGB010000094.1:0-4226 GCA_964457825.1 uncultured Campylobacterales bacterium
GAGTTGATACTCAACCATACCTCCAAAATCGATAATGAAGTATCTGAAACACAGACACAGATCTTGAACCATGATGACATAGATGAGATCAAGGCATTACTGGGAGATTCTGGATTGGATTTGGCAACAGAAGATAGCAATATAGAGATTGAAGAGGTTGAAAATCCAACAAAAAAGAAGAGAAAAAAGCAGAAGAAAAAAAATAAGACCAGAAAAAAAAGCAGAAAAAAAGCAGAAAAGAGACTCCTGAAGGCACTTTTTGATATGGATAAAAAAGAGATAAAAGAGATACTTAAAGATGCTAACATAATTTTGAAAATAGAGTATCCAAACGAGCAATAATGAGTGGAGCAATATTGATACTTTCTGGCCCAAGTGGCGCAGGAAAGAGTACTATTATTAACAAGGCCTCTAGCGAAATAGGAGACTACTACTTTTCTATATCCTCAACATCTCGTGAGCCTAGAGGAACTGAGGAAAATGGACGAGAGTACTATTTCATCAGCAAGGATGAGTTTGAAAAAGGGATAGAAGCTGGTGAATTTTTGGAGTATGCTATGGTTCATGGCAACTATTATGGTACCTCACTCAAGCTCGTCAGGGAGGCTTTGGCAAAAGATAAGTTGGTTATATTTGATATAGATGTGCAGGGATTCCATCTGGCAAAAGAGGTCATGGGAGAGTTAATTACTTCAGCCTTTATTCTGCCGCCATCTTTAGGAGAATTAGAGAAACGACTCCAGTCTAGGTCCACAGATAGCAATGAGGTAATTGCGCAGCGTGTGCAAAATGCCAAAGATGAGATTATGGAAATCTCCTCTTATGACTTTGTTATTGTAAACGATGATATCGAGCAAGCAACAAAAGAGTTTGTCTCAGTAGCCAATGCAGCTAGGCTCAAAATGGATAGGAAAAAGTCCGAGATCTTTGCAAGAAGGTGGATAGAGAGTTAAATTTATATATTTAATGTATAATTAAAAAAAAGATTCTCACCCATAGTGAGAATTGACAAGGAAGAATTTATGATGCCAAGTGGAATAGAGTTATTTGTGATAGCCGGCGTAGTCGTATTGCTTTTTGGTAGTAAAAAGATACCAGAGTTGGCTAAGGGTTTAGGTAAGGGAATTAAAGACTTTAAACAAGCAGTAAAAGAAGATGAAACAAAAGAGGCTTCTTTGGAGATTGCAGACAACAATGAAAAATCTGAAGAGAAGATAGAGATCACTAAAGAAAAAGCATAAGCTTATTCACTCGGAGATTTGTTTCGGCTCTGTTGAGCACGATAAAGTAGGTATATGAAAATTAAAAAAGAGTTAAACAGACTTTTGGCATCAGCCCTGAGCTCTGTGGGTATCGAAACTGATATTATAAGCGTCAACGATGCGAGCAAGCCTGAATTTGGAGATTATCAGTTCAATGGAGCGATGGGACTTGCTAAAAAGTTAGGCAAAAATCCTAGAGAAATTGCTGCACAGATTGTAGAAGCATTGCCACAAAATCAGATTATTAATAGATGTGAGATTGCTGGTCCTGGGTTCATAAATATCTGGCTTGATAATGTATGGCTTGAGTCCATGCTAAATGGTGCTTTCGAAGATAGCCGACTGTTGGTTTCGAGCAAAAAAGATCCTCAAAAGATAGTGGTTGACTACTCTAGCCCAAACATGGCGAAGCAGATGCATGTGGGGCATTTGAGATCCACTATTATTGGTGATACTTTGGCGAAGCTGTTCGAATTTTTAGGCGATGATGTAATTCGTCAAAATCACATAGGTGACTGGGGCACACAATTTGGTATGCTCATTGCCTATATGGAGGATGTCAAGCAAGAGGATAACACTTCGCTAGCAGACTTGGAACAATTTTATAAAGACGCCAAAGTAAGGTTTGATGAAGATGCAGATTTTGCTAATAGAGCCAGAGAGTATGTCGTCAAGCTGCAATCTGGAGATAAACATTGCTTAACTTTGTGGCAGGAGTTTATAGATGTCTCTTTGGGACACTGCGAAGATGTCTATGAAAAGCTCGACATATCACTCAGTAGAGATGATGTAAGAGCAGAGAGTAGCTATAACAATAAGCTCGCCAAAGTCGTAGAAGAGCTCAAAACAAAAGGTGTTGTTGTAGAGAGTGATGGCGCACAGTGTGTATTTATAGAAGGCAATGATAATCCACTGATTGTGCAAAAGAGTGATGGTGGCTATCTCTACGCGACTACTGATTTTGCTGCTATTGACTACAGAATAAAAGAGCTTAATGCAGACAGAGTCATATATGTTGTCGATGCTAGACAATCTGGACACTTTAGGCATCTTTTTGATGGTGCAAAAAGAGCGGGATATACCGACAACGGTACAGAGCTTGAGCATGTCTCCTTTGGTATGATGCTGGACAAGAGCGGAAGCCCGTTCAAGACTAGAGATGGCGGCACCGTGAAACTAATCGATCTGCTCGACGAGGCAGTTCTTAGAGCAAAAGAGATGATGGTAGAGAGAGGAGGATTGCCAGGTGATGAGCTTGATAGTGCTGCACAGGTGATAGGTATCGGTGCTGTTAAATACTCTGAAATCTCTATCAACCGTGAATCAAACTATATTTTTGATTGGGACAAAATGCTTAGTTTCGAAGGAAATACGGCACTGTATATGCAGTATGCATATGCTAGAATCTCTTCTATTATGAGACGTCATGACGCAGATGTGGTAGGTGAAATATCTTTGGGTGATGATCTGGAGCATAGATTGGGACTGCTTTTGTTGAGATTCGAGGATGTGCTTGAGTCTACCTCTAGAGAGTTGATGCCACACTATATCAGCACCTATCTCTATGAGCTCGTTACTACATTTATGAAATTTTACGAACAAAACCCAATACTTAGAGATGACATTCCTGAGGAGACTAAGAGTAGTAGACTGATGCTCTCTATGCTTGTATCACGGACAATCAAGCAAGCCTTGAGTATAGCAGGAATTAAAGTCTTGGAGAGATTATAGGGCTGCTGTATCTACAAAAGGAGGCTTTTTATGAAAGCTCTAGTAATATTATTTATGATCACTTCAGTGCTGTATGCCTTTTGGCAATATAGCAAAAAGAGAAATATTGCAAAATTACTACTGATTTTGGCCTCTTTTGCCTTTGTAGTCACACTTGCGGTCGTAGGCAATCTCACTAGGGGAATTGCCCCCATATTTTATCTGCACTGGATATTTGAGATTGTGGCCTGGTTTGGTGTTATTGATTATATGCTTAGAGGCAAGTATCGTTGGTGGATTATCGCCTCTCCACTGCTGACAATAGGAGCATTTGTCTTGCTCGAGTATCTGAACGGTTCCAGACATGAAACAATAGGAGTAATATAAATGCTAATAAAACAACTGCACGAACATATACGTAAACTAGTCTCACCATTATTGGGCGAAGATGAGCTTAAAATTGTTCTTAAGGCCAGACTTACAAAACGAGAGTATAAGATGCTTATGTCTTGGAGTGAGATGGTCAAAAAAGAGGATATAAAAAAAGTACTAAAAATCTCAGATGATGAGTATGATAAGATTGCCAGCAAGCTTATCAAGAAGCTAAATCAAGAGAAGCTAAAGCAAGAGCTTACAGCGTAGTCTCTTGGTTATTGCCTAGTGTACCCAGAAACTCTTCTAGAGAGTATTTCTCTCTATAGGCTGGTGTCATTATATGTATAATGATATCTCCTAAATCTATGACGACCCAGTCATCACTTTGATCGGATCCCAAAAACTCTTCGCCCTTTGGCTTGAGCTCTGTTTTTAAGTGCTCATAGAGTGCTACTGTATGCTTGCCTCCAAATGAGTTGGCTATTATAACCTCTTTTGCGATGTAGTCACTCTGAGATAGATCAAAAACCTCTATATTTTCAGCTTTTTTGTTGTCTAATATCTCTACTATGTTGTCAACTCTTTTCTTGATTGTCATTTGTTTCCTTTGTTGTTTATTAGGCTCTCTACTTCATTTACAATTTTACTGTCAACGGCTTCAAATTTTTTGCCCTCTCTGATTTGTGTTGAGCTAATGGGACATGCTAGCTCTAACATTTGAAATTTTCTCAAAGGAGTCGTATGTTCTTTTGGAACCGAGCCTCTGTTGACAACAATCCACTCTATGAGTCTATTAATCTCGTCAAAGTTTTTCCACTCTTGAATCTTTTCTAAGTTATCTGAGCCTATTACTAGGTATTTTACAATATATTCTTGGTT
>CAYWGB010000095.1:0-4218 GCA_964457825.1 uncultured Campylobacterales bacterium
CAATTGTAAAACATCTATTAGGCAATGAATTGCTAGATAATGATATTGCACAAAAGATAGAGAATATGTCAAATATGAGTGAGAGGGAGCGTGCTCAAGCTGGTAAGGAGGGATATCCTCTAGGTATAACTGTGATTCATCCCTTGACGGGAGAAGAGATACCAGTTTGGACGGCCAATTTTGTTTTGGCTAGCTACGGAGGTGGTGCAGTGATGGCTGTTCCTGCCCATGATGAGAGAGATTTCGAGTTTGCAAGTATGTATGATTTACCAATTAAAAGAGTAATAGAGGGTGATCAGCTGCCATATACTGATGATGGTGTGTTGGAAAACTCTGGTGAATTTAATGGAGTTGCTAATCAAGAAGCAAAACTTCAGATTATTACACTGTTCGAAGATAAAGGCCTAGGTAAAGGTACAACCAACTATAAACTACGTAATTGGGGAATAAGTCGCCAGAGATATTGGGGTGCTCCTATACCTTTTGTTCATTGCGATAGCTGTGGACTTGTTCCTGAAAAATTGTCTAATCTGCCAGTCGCTTTGCCTGAGGATGTGCAGATAACTGGAGAAGGTAATCCTCTAGATACTCATCCAACATGGAAGTACACAAAATGTCCAAAATGCAATGCTGATGCTTTAAGAGAGACAGATACACTTGATACTTTTGTGCAATCTAGCTGGTATCAGTTTAGATATACGGTAAATCCACAGAGTCGACAAGATGGCGCTTTTAAAAAAGATGATGCTAATTACTGGATGGGGGTAGATCAGTATATTGGGGGTATTGAGCACGCGATTTTGCATCTTTTGTATGCTAGATTTTTTACAAAAGTGTTGAGAGATTTGGATTATCATGATGTAGATGAGCCCTTCAATAGGCTTTTGACACAAGGAATGGTACTGATGGATGGTGCCAAGATGAGTAAATCAAAAGGCAATACAGTAGACCCTGATGCTTTGATAGAGAAGTATGGGGCAGATACGGCTAGACTCTTTACACTTTTTGCCGCGCCACCACAAAAAGAATTGGAATGGAACGATAGTGCAGTTGATGGAGCCTTTAGGTTTGTAAAAAAGCTGTACGACCGAAAAAACAAGGTTGATTGTGGTTCACTGCCGGATATTGATCACTCTAGCCTCTCTAAGGAATCTAAGTTTGCCAGAACTAAAGTCTATGAAGCGTTGCAAAAGTCGATGAATGTTTATGAAAATACATTTGCATTTAACACTTTAATTGCTGCATGCATGGAGGCACTTAATGCACTTGACAAACAAGATGATTCTACTGTTTGGTCTGAGGGAATGTATATTATATTAAATTTATTAGAGCCTATAGTTCCACATATAGCATCTGAGCTTAGCGAGGAGCTATTTGGTAGAGCAAACTTATACACCAAAATAGAGGTTAAAGACGAGGTATTTAGGCAGGATAGTGTTATGTATATGGTGATGATAGGTGGCAAAAAAAGAACTGAAATCGAGGTACCTACTGGCTGTGATAATGAGCATATACTTATGATGGCAAAAAAAGCAGGAGCAAAATGGCTTGATGGAAAGAGTATAGTTAAAGAGATAGTTGTTCCAGGTAAATTGGTAAACTTGGCCATCAAATAAGATAGGAGTATTATGTTGAATTATTTTCGTATTTTTACAGCCTCGTTGTTGGCCTCATTTATAATTAATGGGTGCGGATATAAACCTACAACAGATTTTACAAAAGCAAATATAGGCGAGAAAATATATATCGATGTTCGACTGGATAAGGCCGAGCCAGAAAATGGTGTCTATGTTAGAGATGAGTTAATTGAAGCCATATATGACAGACTAGGAGCTAGCATAGTCCCCACAGTAGAACAGTCAGACTCTAGCTTAACTGTATGGTATAGTGGTACTAGCAGTAGCGCTGTTAAGTTGCGATTTAAATTGATATCACCAAGAGGTACTTACGATAAAACACTTTATGTGTCTACTGAAAAAAGGGATGTGGATGAATATATTGATGTTGGTAAGTTATCACACCGAGTAGACACATTAAATGCAAATTTAACTTCTGCTATCGACGAATTTGTGACTTATATAGCATCGCTTAGAGGCGAGTGATTTGTGAGTCTAGACGATTTTTTAGACAATAAACCTCTCTACTACAAAGAGATCGATCATGAGCGAATACATAGGGCATATGCAAAACTGCGCCCACTAATTAGGGATCCAAAAAGCATACATATTGTAGGTACAAACGGCAAAGGCTCAACAGGGCGAATTATTGCTCACTTGGCTATGCGCAGTGGTATGCATGTCGGTCACTACTCATCACCGCATATTTTGAGATACAATGAAAGAATTTGGCTTGATGGCGACAGTGCCCCAGACAGAATGCTAGAAGAGGCTCATAAGCGGTTATATTCGATACTTGGTGGACAAATGAGTAGTGATCTGAGTTATTTTGAATATATGACTCTGTTGGCATTGGTTGTGTTTGAAGATTGTGACCTGATGGTATTGGAAGCTGGTCTAGGCGGAGAGTATGATGCGACTAATGTTGTCGATAAGGTACTGAGTGTTATCACGCCTATTGGCATAGACCACCAAGCTTTTTTAGGTAAAGGCATAGAAGATATTGCTAGAACCAAGATTAAAAGCATTCAAACTAGAGCTATTATGGCTCCTCAAATTTATGATACTGTTGTAAGAATAGCAGATGAAATTGCTAGTGAAAAAAAGGCACAATTGAGTATCCTGAATGATAGTCAATTGATAGATGATTATTTTGCCGATATAGAGCAGATGGAGAGTTGGCCTAGGTACTTAAAAAGTAATGCATTTGTTGCCATAAAGGCATTGGATATGCTAAATATAGAGTATGATATACAAGAGCTATCAAGTCTGGAGCTATTTGGACGTTTTTACCAGCTTACCCCAAATATACATATAGACGTGGGACATAATCCTTTGGCAGCAGAGGCCATTTATCAGGTATTGTCAACAGGGACGATATTGATATATAATAGTCTTGATGACAAAGATTACGAGCAGGTATTAAAAATACTGGCTCCTAAAATTAAACGGGTTGAAATTATTTCAATAAAGACATCGCGTGCAATAGCGATTGATAAACTAGAGAGTGCATTGCAAAAGGCCAACTTAGAATACAGAAGCTTCAATGGAGTCATTGACAAAAGCCAGAATTATTTGGTATTTGGCTCATTTTATGTGGTTGAAGCATTTTTAGAGAACTTAAATTATAGAAGCAATAAAAAGATTTAGAGATGAAAGAGAGCTAATGTACCAAAGTGACATATACGAATACCTTTTAGAAGTAAAAAATAATACTATTCTAGTCTGCAATAATGACAAAGAGGCTATAGCAACAAGAGATGTGGCGTTGTTGCTAGGATATGATACATTTATTCTGCCTGATATTAGGGTAAACACAGGAGAAGACCTGAGGGCATATAGAGAAGATATACGTGAAGTCTTTTGTCTGCTTGCTAGGTACTATGCTTTAGGTTCAGAGGCTAAGAAAATTTTAGTTTCGCCTATTAGGACACTGCTATTGCCACTGCCCAAGGCTGACTATTTTGATTCAATTGAATTAGAATTTGGAGATGAGATAGATTTGGATGAGTTGAAATCTAGACTTTATGATTGGGGATACCATTTTGTAGATATTGCAACAAGTCAAGGAGAAGTCTCATTCAGAGGTGATATTATCGATATCTATCCATCTTGTAGTGACCGCCCCTATAGAGTATCTCTGTTTGATAACGAAGTGGAGTCGATACAGACCTACAATGAGGATAGCCAAAAAAGAGATAAGGATGAGCTAGAGAGTATTATGATTGGACCTGGTTTTCTATCCTTGGATAGTAATGAGTATAAGAACTTGATCGAAGAGATAGAGTCCAGCGAACATGATGCTCTAGTCAAAGATCTTGACTCGTTGGGATTGTGGCACTTGGGTAGTAAAGGGGAGTATCTGCTGAATCTTTTAGATGGAGTAAGTGTAAGCAACATAGATGATTCTATTAAAGAGGCCATAGAGATTGATGGGAAAGATGGAATCTATGATGGATTTATTGTGCCTCAACGTATCCCAAAAAGTAAGAACTATAGAGATATAGAGCCAGTAGATGCTACCAAATTTATCGAGTCACATGGTCATAAGAGTATTACTGTTATCGCCAAGAACGAAAGTGTCGTGCGAGGATCACTATTA
>CAYWGB010000096.1:0-4218 GCA_964457825.1 uncultured Campylobacterales bacterium
TGTAGAGCCGCTAGACGAAAAAGTTCAAAGGTCTCATAATTATGTCATCGTTGATGAAGTTGACTCCATATTGATAGATGAAGCAAGAACACCGCTGATAATCTCTGGGCCTGCGCAACGAGACCAAAGCTTTTATGAACAAGCTGACAAGATAGCTCAGCAGCTCGAAAAGGGCAAAGAGCTCCCAGTCAAGCCAGGCGAGCCAAAAAAGACGACTGGTGATTTTGTCGTAGATGAAAAAGATAGGAATATCGTCATGACAGAAGAGGGCCTTCAAAAGGCTCAAGATCTATTTGAAGTAGATAATCTCTATAGCCTGGAAAATGCTATACTGTCTCATCATCTCGATCAGGCTCTGAAGGCTAGATATCTTTTTGAAAAAGATGTTAACTATGTTGTTCAGAATAATGAGATAATTATTGTTGATGAGTTTACCGGTAGATTATCAGAAGGCAGGAGATATAGTGATGGATTACATCAAGCACTAGAGGCCAAAGAGGGAGTGCAGATACAAGATGAATCGCAAACACTAGCAGATATAACATACCAAAACTACTTTAGAATGTACAATAAGCTAGCGGGCATGACCGGCACAGCTCAAACAGAAGCAACAGAATTTGCACAAATTTACAACTTGGACGTGATTACTATTCCAACCAACCTCCCAATTAAAAGAATAGATAAAAACGACCTCATATACAATACAGAGCTAGAGAAACTAAAAGCGGTTGCAAAGAAGGTAAAAGAGCTACACGAAAAAGGACAGCCTGTTCTTGTGGGTACTGCATCTATCGAAAAGAGTGAGCTTATAGATAATTTCCTAAATCAGGAGGGAATCCCTCATAACACTCTTAATGCAAAAAATCACGAAAGAGAAGCTAGTATCATTGAAAGTGCAGGAGAAAAAGGGGCTGTAACTGTTGCGACCAATATGGCCGGTCGTGGTGTGGATATCAAGCTCACTGATGATGTCAAGGAGTTAGGCGGATTATTTATATTAGGAACCGAGAGACATGAAAGCAGACGAATCGACAATCAACTAAGAGGCCGTTCGGGACGGCAAGGTGACCCTGGCGAGAGCCAGTTCTTTCTGAGTTTAGATGATAATCTACTTCGTATATTTGGTGGCGATAAAATAAAAAGCATCATGAATCGTATCGGTATCGAAGAGGGTGAGTATATAGACTCTAAAATGGTAACGAGAAGTGTTGAAAAGGCACAGAAAAAAGTCGAAGCGATGCACTATGAGTCCAGAAAAAATATACTAGAGTATGATGATGTTGCCAACCATCAGAGAAAAGCTATATATGCCTTTAGAAACCAGCTGCTTGATCCAGATTTTGATTTAACAGAAAAAATAGACCAAAACAGAGAGACATTGGTAGATTCCTTTTTGACAAACAGTGAAATATTTCCAGGAATGCCGTCAGAAGATTACAATTTGGATAGCCTCGTAGATGACATCAAGTCGAGCATAGGTATAGAGATAGAAAAAAGTATGCTAGTAGATATGGATGCCACGGAGCTATCTGGCCATATAGTTCAGATTCTACAAGATGCCTATGAGGAGAAAATGTCCATGATCTCTCCAGAAGATAGACGAGAGGTAGAAGGAATGCTTTACTTGCAGACCATGGATCCACTATGGAGAGATCATCTGTATGAAATGGATGTCTTGAAAACAGGTATAGGTCTTAGAGGATACAACCAAAAAGATCCACTAACCGAATATAAACAGGAGAGCTACAGGCTATTTGAAGAGTTGGTGTATAGAATCAAAACCGAAGGACTAAAGCTAATCTATAATATACAATTCAATTTTATAGATGAAGAGCATCAAGGCCTGAGCGAAGATGGTGAGCCGGCCAATACAGCACAAGAGATTGATACAAATGATAACAATGAAGAGTCTATCATAACTTCAAAACCTAAGCGAAACGATATCTGTCCGTGCGGTAGTGGAAAAAAATACAAACAGTGTTGCGGAAAAAGTGGGCCTAAAAAAGGACTTCTTGCATAATGTCCGCACCAAAATCACACAACTTCGTTAACTCAATAGTATCGCACTATCTGAAGTACGATAAAGATAATCCATTTATTTTTATCTCAGCTATAATGGCATTTTTGGGCGTAGCTGCTGGAGTTGCCGTAATGCTAGTTGCTCTAGCCATTACAACCGGAATACAAAAAGATTTCAAAGAGAGACTTTTTGTAATGAATTACCCACTAACTGTCCTATCATATGGAGGCGAGATAAACAATACACTCATAAAAGATATTGAAGATAGATTTCCGACTGTTAAAACAAGCCCGTATTACACAACCTCTGCGGTTGTTAAAAATAAAATCGGCATACAAGGCAGCTTGATTTATGGTGTTGATTTTCAAAAAGAGAGTGCTATCAATAAAGTTTTTGCAAAAACAGATTTAAATAACTCTTATGATGGTGTTTTTCGCATGCTCATAGGTGATGCTCTCTCTGCCGAGCTTGATGCCAGACAAGGCAAAAAGATGACAATGTACTTTTCTGAGCAGCAAGCTGCTGGTTTTGCTACTGCACCACTACAGAAAAGATTCTTTATTAGTGGTGTATTCTCTTCTGGACTACAAGCATATGACAAAGGCATTGTCTATACGACACAAGAGGCAATGGTGCGACTACTCAAAAAAGACCCCAACACATACGATGGTGTACATATATACCATGAGCACCCAAGTCAAGTCATAGATCAACTCAGAAGCATGTTGCCTGATGGAGTCGCTGTAGAGGGTTGGTGGCAGCAAAATGCTAGTTTTTTTACGATGATGGAAATGGAAAAAAAGATATACACCATCATCCTTCTTTTTATTATCCTGATTGCCTCTTTAAATATCATCTCCTCATTGCTAATGACTGTAATGAGCAGAAGAAGTGAAATAGCACTTATGAGGACATTAGGAACATCAAAAAAAGAGATTAGACAAATCTTCTATAGATTGGGTTTAATTGTCGGCTCTATGGGGATAATTTTTGGTGTAATGCTTGGTTTTCTTGGTATGTGGATTCTGAAAAACTTTGAAGTTGTCTCTCTTCCTGCTGACATTTTTGGCAGTGCCAAGCTTCCTGTTGATCTCACAACGGGTGACTTTTTTATGGTTATAATTGGTGCTGGTGTTATAGTGATGATATCCTCACTCTACCCTGCTATCAAGGCATCTTCAACTGACCCGTTAAAGGTACTAAGAAGTGAATAGCCTCCCTAATCCAAAAATAGTTAGAGCTGTTATCATAGCCCTATTTTGGATTTTTATTGCTATATTCTATTATCTATCCCAGCCAATCAGTAGCAAAAGAAATATTCATCTGGTATCTAGCAACAAAGAGAGTATCATTGAGCAGCTAGATGAGAAGTACTCCTTTGGCCCAATTGACAAGGTTGCGATGCATTATGTTGCTCCTCATGCGGGCTGGATATATATAGACACCACTAGCCCAACTAGGCTTGATTTGATTCAGATGCTAGGTTCTGAACAAAATAGATATCATAAAACTACACTAATACCAGGAGAAACAATGCCTGTCTATCTTGTTGCATTAGGCAATGAGCTCTCATTGGATCCACAAAAGTTGCTGGTTGAGTATCTAGATCAATCTCCATATGCCGATGGTGGAATATTGGCAGACAGCTACCATATACCTAGCAATCTCAAAGAACATGCGGTGATAAAGTACCTCCTGAAACTCTCTAATAAGCAATTCCGTAAGATTAGCGAAAAGAAGCTAGGTGGTTGGAGCCTACAGAAATGGAAAAAGATACTAACTATTGCCTCCATAGTACAAAAAGAGGCAGCCAGTATAAAAGAGATGGATAAGATATCATCAGTTATCTACAATAGACTTAAGAAAAATATGAGATTGCAGATGGATGGCACATTAAATTATGGTAGCTACTCTCATATCAAGGTTACTCCAGAGAGAATAGATAATGACAATACGACGTTTAACACCTATAAACATAAAGGCTTACCAATCTCCCCAGTATGCGCCGTCTCAAAAGAAGCAATAGAAGCAGCTATCAACCCAGCCGATACTAACTATCTCTATTTTGTGAAAAATAAATTAGGAACTCATGATTTTAGTGAAACCTACAAGGCACATTTAAAGAGAGTAAAGAGCAATTAGTCCCTCAACCTAATTCGAACAGATTCTTCATGCGCAGTCAACCCCTCAGTATTCGC
>CAYWGB010000097.1:0-4195 GCA_964457825.1 uncultured Campylobacterales bacterium
CTATCGGTATGCTCGCACCTCTATCTAAACGATACGGAAAAGAACAAGAGTGGCTAAAGCTTGCTTTTCTGGTGGGGACCATAGGAGAAGTGGTAAGTATCATTGCGCTAACTATCATAGAAGGCGCGAGTCAGTCTGGGCTAGGCAGTGAACTTTTTATGAAAATAGCACTACTTATATTGATAGGTTTTATCAGTTACTACTCATATCGACTTTTGCATATTTTGTTTTGGTGGTTTCCTGAGCTAAAGCACGTGTTGTTGCCCAAAGATGATTCTCAAGATCAAGATGTGCGTATGGCGATAGCACTGTTCTTTATTTTAATCGCTCTTATGCTGACTCTCCATTTAGAACTGGCACTTGGTACCTTTTTGGCCGGTGTTGCGATGAGTACTTTTTTCCATCAGCATAAAGAGTTAGAGCATAAAATGAGTAGCATAGGATTTGGATTTTTGATACCTGTCTTTTTTATACATGTTGGGTCGTCATTTGATATGGCAGCACTTCAGAGACCTAGCGTTGTAACAGGAGCACTCTTAATAATGGCCATGATGATAGTGATGAGGGTGATTGCAAGTCTCTATCTGAAAAAGTTGGATGATACGCTAGGTGCTCTGCTTATCGCATTCTCTTTGTCGATGCCGCTAACGCTTATTATTGCTGTTGCAACCATAGGATTCCATGCTCATATGATTAATTTAACTATATACTACCAGCTTATTTTAGCTAGTCTCTTTGAGGTGCTTATCTCCATGATTGCCATTAGGCTGCTAAGTAGATATAAGAAAAAGGGAGATGAGGTTCAATAGCTAGTTAGTTGCTTGAGTTCAAAGTACTCTTTTTGAAGTTTTTGATTGGATGATTGAAGTTGTTTTCTCTCACTTTTTAGGGATTGTTGTTCTCTCTGTAGTCTGTTCAGAACTACAAGAGAGTTCTCTCCAAATATTAACACACCTATGTATGTACCCAATACTAGTACGCCAATACCTATCATTATAATACTGTTTAGAGAAAAACCAAGCCATTCATACTTGCTTAGCTGCTCTCTTGCGGTTAATGTAGGTTTGGTATCACTCAATTATCATTCCTGCCAAATAGGTCTTTCCCGATATACTCAAACTGTCCAAGCTCTGTCTCTATCTCTAGTAAACGATTATATTTTGCAACTCTATCACTTCGTGCAGTAGAGCCTGTTTTAATCTGTCCAGTATTGAGAGCTACAGCAAAATCTGCTATAAATGTATCTTCACTCTCTCCGGAACGATGACTCATGACACATGTATATCCAGAACGTTGAGCCAATCGTACTGTCTGCATAGTTTCGCTGACAGTTCCTATTTGATTTGGCTTGATTAATATTGAGTTGGCTATAGATTTGCTGATGCCCTCAGAGAGTATCTCTACATTTGTCACAAACAAATCATCACCAACTAACTGGACTTTATCTCCAAGCACTTGAGTGAGCTCTGCCCAGCCTTCCCAGTCATCCTCGCTCAAGCCATCTTCTATGGATACTATTGGGTATTTCTCACAAAGATTAGCATAGTAGGCTATGAGTTCTGAGCTATTCAGCTCTCTGTTTTCTGATTTGAGTTCATATTTGCCATTACTATTTATGAGCTCACTTGCCGCAACATCAAGTGCAATTGCTATTTGCTCACCAGGTTTATATCCTGCTTTTTCTATAGCTTTTATAATCACCTCTATAGGTTCTTCATTGGATTTTAGGTTTGGAGCAAAGCCTCCTTCGTCACCTACCGCAGTGCTTTCGCCCATATCGTTAATAATAGATTTCAAATGATGATAAACTTCTGAGCATGCCCACAAGCCCTCTGAAAAACGCTCAAATCCAACTGGCATTACCATATACTCTTGAAAATCTACCGAGTTGTTAGCATGCTCACCACCATTTATGATATTTAACATAGGTACAGGCATGACTACTGCATTCGCACCACCAAGATACCTGTATAGAGGCATTTTTAGAGATTCTGCAGCAGCTCTCGCAACAGCCATAGAGACACCAAGAACAGAGTTTGCACCCAATTGACCATAGTTTTGTGTGCCATCTACATCTTTCATGGTCCAGTCAATATCGGCTTGGTTGTATGGGCTCATACCTATAATAGCTTCCGACAAGGTAGTGTTAACATTTTCTACAGCCTTCAATACGCCTTTTCCCATGTAGCGCTCTTCGCCATCACGAAGCTCAAGAGCTTCACGCTTGCCTGTGCTTGCTCCGCTAGGGACTATCGCACTTGCTTTTGTGCCGTCACTTAGACTCACAGTTGCTCTGAGTGTTGGATTCCCTCTGCTGTCCATAACGGCATCTGCTACTACATCCTCTATAAAAATCATGTTTGTTCCTTTTGTCAGTTTGCTTGCGATATTTTATCTTGTTTTTATAAATTTAATCAAAATATTGCACTATATTTTTTCTAATTTTTCCAATAACTGCTCATGTATATATCCATTGCTGGCTACTATGCTTTTGTCATCCAGTTTATATGTGCTTGCATTAACATTGGTTATTTTACCACCTGCCTCTTGGAGTATGAGTATTCCTGCAGATACATCCCAAGGCTTTAGGTCTATCTCGTAAAATCCATCGACTTTACCGCTGGCTAAATAACACAAATCTAATGCCGCAGCCCCAAGTCTGCGTATATCCCTAATATGAGGTAGTATATTTCTTAGTGTATCAATGACCCAGTGATACTCGACGCCTTGCTCTACTTTGGCATATGGAAACCCTGTAGCTATGAGAGACTGCTGTAGCTGGATTTGCTTACTTGTCTCTATTTTATCTCCATTTAGATATGCACCTTTGTCTTGTTCTGCATAAAAAAGTTCATCTAGTATCGGGTTATAAACTACTCCCAATGTAGGTCGTGAATTCTCCCAGATTCCTATAGATACGCCTAAGTGTGGAAATCCATGCACAAAGTTGGTCGTTCCATCAATTGGGTCAATGTATATTGTCTTGTCATGCAAGTAGCTACCTTTGTGACTCTCTTCTCCAACCAAGATGTGCCCCGGAAACTCTTTTCTCAACCGTGAGAGTATAAATTTCTCTACAGCCACATCATACTGCGTGACCAAATCTACTATGCCTTTGTGCGTAATTTGTTTATTTTTATAGTATCCCTCACGGATTATCTCACCTGCTTCTAATGCTATATTCTTCAGTTTTTCTAGCTTTGACATCTGCTTTCCTGTATAGTATTTGGTTATGAATTATAGTACAAGCTAATTAATTCCAACCGTTAATCGTAGGATAACTTATTTCGATATAATCATGGTATGAAAAATTATAAAAACAGAATCGGTGTAATAATTGCAATCATATCTATTATAGCTCTTGCATATTTTGGAAAAGAGGGCTATTTGGTTGCTAAATCATATGAAAAGTTAACTTATATGCAGAGCCAGCAGATGGATAGTGAGCATATTGCACAAAGTAAAGTAGATGAATTACTCAATCTCTTTTCTCTAGGGCTCATTGAAAATGAGCATGCAAATAAAATCGCCAAACTCTCCAAGCAACGACAAATCTATAAAGATAACAGTATAAAAAATATTAGATATTTTGCACTTGTCGCCTTGATAATCGTACTGTTGTATTTTTTGATTGGAATTAGAGAATATACGATTGTTGTCTCTATCGCCGCGCTAATTGCTTTGCTCAATGGATTAATTGCACCTATTTTGATGGTGATAGTCAAAAAACAGGTAGATTATGTAGGTGATGTAGTGCTCTCGTTCGAATCCAAAAGCATTGCGGGTTCTATTGAAAAATTATACAACAACGGTGACTTGGTAGTAGCTAGCGTAATACTACTTTTTTCAGTACTAATCCCCACAGCCAAGACTCTATCTATATTGACAATCTCAATATTTAAAAATAGTTCCATAGCTTCCAAAATGGTCAAGTTTTTCAAAATTCTTGGCAAATGGTCCATGATAGATGTATTTGTTGTGGCTATATTTTTGGTCTATTTGACATCCAGAGGCTCAGGAGTAAGCAAGGCTGAAATAGAAATAGGATTATACTTTTTCTTGATATATGTACTACTTTCTATAATCTCAAGCTTTGGTGCAGACAATATGTTGCATCAAAAAATAAAACAATAGTCAAGAATTTGTTGACCTATGTATAGTATTTCAATAAATAAAAAATCAGTCCTTCGAGAGC
>CAYWGB010000098.1:0-4194 GCA_964457825.1 uncultured Campylobacterales bacterium
AAATCAGACAAATGGGATAGGAAGTAGAGAAAATGAGTGGAGTAGTGTAGAGGGCAATTTGACTGTTTCGATTCTACTCACTGAGGATATGTTGCCTGATGATTTACCTATTATGTCGGCATCATTATATTTTGGTTTTTTGATGAAAAGAGTTATTAGTAGCCTAGTGGATGGAGTTTGGTTGAAGTGGCCTAATGATTTATATTTGAGAGATGATAAAATTGGTGGAGTTATAACTAGGAAAACAGATGAAAAAATAGTGGTGGGAATTGGGATAAATTTGAAAAAAAGTGAAAAAAACTATGCTTCCGTGCAGAGCGATATTGAGCCGTTGATATTGTTAAATATGTTTCTTCAAGAGATACAGAAGAAGCAAAAATGGAAGGCAACCTTCAGAGAATACAAGATAGAATTTGAAAGAAACAAAGGATACTTCTCGCATCTTGGTGAGGAGAAAATCAATCTCAACAATGCATCTATTAACAGCGACGGATCGCTGACTATAGGTAACAGAAAGGTGTATAGTCAAAGATGAGTGAAATAATAAGTATCGCCAATCAAAAAGGTGGGGTAGGCAAGACAACAACAGCCGTTAATTTAGCGGCATCATTGGCAAATAAAGGTAAAAAAGTCTTGCTGGTTGATGCCGATCCACAGTCAAACGCTACGACAAATTTAGGATTCAATAGAAAGAGTTACGAATACAATATCTATCATGTGCTTATAGGCAGTAAAGAGCTTAAGGATATTATATTAAATACTGATATTGAGAATCTTGACTTGGCTCCATCCAACATAGGTCTAGTCGGAATAGAAAAAGATTTTCATGACGCTCGGAAGAAAAATCGTGAGCTGATACTCAAAAGTAAGCTAGATGCCGCAAGAGGGGATTACGATTATATAATTATTGATTCACCTCCTGCATTGGGCCCCATTACGATAAATGCCTTGAGCGCATCGGATTCTATAATTATTCCCATACAGTGTGAGTTTTTTGCTCTAGAGGGGCTAGCACAGCTACTTAGCACTACTGAGCTTTTGCGTAAAACTATAAATCCAAAGCTTCGCATCAAAGGCTTTTTGCCTACCATGTACTCTACACAAAACAACCTATCAAAACAGGTTCTTGCTGATATAGAGTATCATTTTAAAGATAAACTATTTTTAAATAGGAAAAAATGTATTGTTGTTCCTCGTAATGTCAAAATAGCAGAAAGTCCTAGTTTCGGTATGCCAGTTACTGATTATGCATCTAATTCTAAGGGATCAAAAGCCTATAGAGATTTAGCAGCAGCAATTATAAGATCATAAGATGGCATCTCCAAAAAAAAGACAAAAACCCAAAGATGTGCTAGGCAAAGGATTGGGTGCTATACTCGAAGAAGTTGGTGCAGCGTATGCTAATGAGATGTCCACTAGAGATGATTTTTCCAATACTGATGAGCTAGAAGCCATCACAAACATAAACACAGAAAAGATTGACCCAAATCCATACCAGCCAAGAAAATATTTTGATGAATCTAAAATAGAAGAGTTATCTGATTCCATAAAGAGATATGGTTTGATGCAGCCGATTGTGGTGATTCCAAATGCAGATAGATTTTTAGTAGTAGCAGGCGAAAGGCGTCTGAGAGCTCATATATTAGCAGGAATCGAAGAGATAAAAGCTATTGTAGCAGATGTTAATCTGGATGAGATACGAATGCGAGAATTGGCTCTGGTTGAAAATATCCAGAGAGAAAACCTAAATCCAGTCGAGCTGGCTGTCTCTTATCGTGAACTTATAGATGTGCATAGAATTACACACGATGAGCTATCAAATATTGTCCACAAAAGCAGATCTCAGATTACAAATACACTAAGGCTTCTTCTGTTGGGTCAATATGCGCAAGAAGCTCTAATCAATGGTAGGATCACAGCAGGTCATGCCAAGATCCTAGTCTCCCTTGATGAACAGAAGCAGAAGATAGCTGTTGACACCATAGTAGGACAAAAACTAAATGTTCGTGATACGGAAAAGATGCTAGCACGCAAGAGTAGTCCAAAAGTTGCCTCATCGAAAATATCAAAATATATTTATAAGATTCAAAAAGAGAAAGCAGAGAAAATTTTGGAAAAAATTCCTTTTGAGTCTGCTATCAAAAATAATAAAATCGAGATAGTGTTACAAAATGATGAAGAGGTTGAGAGTTTTATAGCTTTTTGTAATCAAATTCATTAGTTATTAACGAAGGGATTGGTATTATAAAGGGAAATTTCAAGCAGGAGATTAGATGTTAGATATAGATATTCAAATTATGGGTGTAACATTAATAATATTTTTTATAATGTTGTATGTGTTGAATGCAATTCTTTTTAGACCGCTTCTTCAGTTTATGGATAGCAGAGATATGGCTATTGCAAATGACTTGGAGTCGGCAAAAAACTCTAGTGGCCATACGAGTGAGCTTATTGAGAGTGCCGAGGCAAATATTAATGAGGCGAAAACCAAAGCTAGTGCCATTAGACAAGAAGCGATAGACGCGATAAAGGCAATGCATGCCAAAGGTATTTCAGCTAAGCAGAGTGAGCTAGAGTCATCATATGTGGAGTTTGTCAATAAGCTAGCAGGCCAGAAGAAGGAACTAGAGTCATCTTTGTTGTCACAGATGCCACTAATTAGGGAAACTATGAAAGCTAAATTTAGCTCATTTTAAAGGAATTGTATGAATAGAAAAGTTGTTATTTATCTTGTGATGTTTTTGCCACTGTTGGCTTTGGCAGCACATCATGGAGAGGCTGGTAGTAGCTCTTATTTTGTAAAAACTGGCCGTGAATATGATATAGCCCCAAGAATTTTTGACTTTACTGTTTTTATGGGTATATTGTATTATTTTGTTGCGGGCCCAATAAAATCATATTTTTCCGGTAGAAAGTCTGGGATAGCTAGCCAACTCAACGAAATCGAACAGAAATTGCAAGATGCAAAAAATAGTGAAAAAGATGCAAAAGAGTCACTCAGCAAGAGCCAAGTAAAAGCGCAAGAAATTATTGATGACGCCAAGAAAGAGGCAGAATTGATTAAACAAAAAGCAGCTGATGAATTGGCAGTAGAACTAGAATATCTTCAAACTCAATATGAGTCTAAGCTCGAATTTGAAGAGAGGAAAATGGCCAAAGAGACTATCGATGAAATTCTATCATCTAGTATATCTGGTGACGATATACCGTTGAGCGAAAATCAGGTAGTTGGCCTCATTTCAAAAAAGGTGGCTTAGTATGAATAGATTAGTAGCTAATAAGTATGCAAAAGCACTACTGGACGGCGACCAAAATAAACTCGATACATATATCGATGAACTTACCAAGATTAGTAGTGTACTAGAAGAGAAAGAGGTTAAGGAGATTATTGCTTCACCGATGCTAAAAAAAGCTGACAAAACCTCTTTGCTTCTTGGAGCTATCGGTAATGCAGATGAGGTTATTTTGAAACTTATTGAGGTAATGGGAGAGAAGAATCGCTTAGAACTTATACCTCAAATAGTGCAGATATTGAACTTTGAATATAGAAAGAAAAGAAATCTCTATCAAGGTACTGTCGAGAGTGCGAATGATCTGGATGAACTAGATATAGCTAAACTGGAAGATGCACTTTCGAAGTATAGTGGAGCGATGATTAGACTTGAGGCAAAGAAGAGTGATTTTAATGGAATAAGAGCAGAGGTCGAAGATTTGGGTCTAGAGCTTAACTTTTCCAAAGAGAGAGTTAAAGACTCGCTTTTGAACTATATTCAAAAAGCACTCTAACAATAAATAAAACAATAAACTTAAAGGAGTAATAGTGGCATCAAAATTACAAGCTGACGAGATAAGCTCGATAATTAAAGAGAGAATAGAAAATTTTGAAGTAGATATAGATATAAGTGAAGTGGGTAAAGTAGCGAGTGTTAGTGATGGCGTAGCGAAAATATACGGTCTGAACAACGTGATGGCTGGAGAGATGATAGAGTTCACTAATGGCGTCAAAGGAATGGTATTTAACCTAGAGGAGGCTAGTGTAGGTGTAGTTGCATTGGGTCCAATAGATGATATCAGCGAGGGAATGACAGTTAAGAGAACAGGAGAACTACTAGAGGTGCCAGTTGGTGACGGTCTAGTAGGTCGCGTGGTTAATGCACTTGGAGAGCCTATTGACGGTAAGGGTCCTATCGAGAG
>CAYWGB010000099.1:0-4163 GCA_964457825.1 uncultured Campylobacterales bacterium
CAATGCAGCGGGTTGAGCAGCTAAACTAGCTCCGGGAGAGCTACACAAAGTAGTAAGCAAACTTGACAGCAACAGCAACGATCTGATAGTAAATATGGATGGCAATGAAGATGCGACAGTATATCGTATAGATGAGCATAAGGCACTAGTTCAAACAGTCGAT
The DNA here is from genome assembly GCA_964457825.1 of uncultured Campylobacterales bacterium. Taxonomy (GTDB): domain Bacteria; phylum Campylobacterota; class Campylobacteria; order Campylobacterales; family Sulfurovaceae; genus JAAXPZ01. The sequence goes on from CAYWGB010000099.1 coordinate 164, forward strand.
CTCATCACGCCAGTAGTAGATGATCCATATATATATGGGCAAATCGCAGCTGCAAACTCTATGAGTGATATCTTTGCTATGGGTGCAGATGTGATAACTGCCATGAATGTGGTAGGTTTTGACGCTAAAAATCATCCACCAGAAGTGTTAGCTGAGATACTAGCAGGCGGACAAAATAAGCTCATGGAAGCAGGTGGGGTTATAGCAGGAGGGCACACCATAGAGACTCCTGAGATGCTCTATGGTCTAAGTGTTAGTGGATTCGTGAATCCATCAAAAATCTATCGCAACAGTACAATGCGAGAGGGTGATCTGCTTATCCTGACCAAGCCACTCGGTATGGGTATTCTCACGACTGCCATCAAGCATGATAAGTTAGACAGCAGCAGCATAAAAGAGGTAGCATCTATTTTGTCCCAACTTAATCAAAAAGCCTCGATAGCTATGAGAGAGTATGATGTCAGTGCATGTACAGATGTTACAGGCTTTGGTTTGGCTGGTCATGCATATGAAATGGCGGCTTCGAAGTACACGATTCGTTTTGACTATCAAAAACTGCCAATACTTGCAGCAGCCTTGCCATTGGCTGTAGAAAATATAGTTCCAGGTGGTTCATTTAAAAACCAGAAATATCTACAAAGTGAGTGTAGCTTTACAATAAAAAATGCGCAAGAGATTATATTTTATGATGCGCAAACATCGGGGGGCTTGCTGATGAGTGTATCACAAGCAGATGCTCCAAAACTTCTCCAAAGACTCAAAGATGATGGCTATGAACATAGTTCTATTATAGCCCAAGTGCTGCCAAAAGCAGAAAAGATACTAGAGGTGGTATAGGCTTTGCATCGCAATGCTTAGCGCTATGGAATAACCTTGAAATATACTAAAATGCTTTTTTGAAATATACTACCGTTATCATCACTTACCATTAAAAATCTATTTTTCCCTACTTTTGTAAGACCCTCAAAATTGTCTAGTGACCAGCCATCTCGACTCTTCATCATGGCAAGAATCTCGGTTTTGTAATTAGTGCCCTCTTTTTGATCCAGGTATAGTTTACGCAGAGTGATAGTGATTGGAGACAGCCTCCCACTCTTGGCTCTTTCGAGTATGAGTAGATTGCCATCATCGAGCTCCTCTATGGCGGTAATGGAGTTGTGAGGTATGTTGTCTGTGATGTAATCCCATGTTTTCCCATCTAGACTGTAGATTCTCTTTTGGCGACCTTTATAGCCTTTTAGAGGTCTCTCTGGAGCAGTTATGATACCGTATTTGCTGTGCAGTAGTACAGATTCAAGAGCCTTGTTTTTGGAGCGATACCTGTCAATATTTATTAAGCTTTGCGGTAATTTATGTGATAGTTTTGTGGTACCGTTTTTATCAAAGTTGATTACTCTTGGGATTTTTTCAAAAGATATAATTAGATCTCCATTTTTATCTATATCCATTCCTTCGGAGTCTCCATGTTTGCCCTTGAGCCACTCTCCATTGCCTCTACTCAAATGCCTGGCATAGAGGGGATTTAAGGAGTCGATCTTGTCTGAAAGTTTTGTCTCAAAGACATATAGCATTCCCTCGTCTCCTATCATATAGAGCTTGCTACTGTTGGCATCATAGGCCAAATCAGAGGCTTCAGCAAACTTAATACCTGATATTTTGGTGTAACTAAGCTCTTTTTGATCAAGTATTTTTATCTGTTGTGACACTATGTTTGTGCCACTTGGTCTAATCTCTATCTGGCTAAGCCCATCTCCAAATGCCAAAATAGTGCACAGTAACCCAAGAATCGTTTTAATTATCAACTCTTTTTTTCTCTTTTTTGTTTTCACTCCAAATAGATATGAGTATTAAAACAACTCCTATGTCGATAACAACATCAGCATAGTTGAAGACAGCAAAATCAAATCCACAATGCCAATAGACATAATCTACCACGCCATCTATGTTGACAAATCTATCGTAAAGATTCCCAACCGCACCACCAAGTATGAGTCCTAGTGCAAACGGATACTCTTTTGCCATGTTAGATGAGAGTATATATATGGCAAGTCCAGCTATAAAGAGACCTTGTACCCACTTCAGGTTTTCTCCTAGCGATGATAACATGCTAAAAGCAACACCATTGTTGAAGTGTAGCTCTAATGAGATACACTCACTCTGCCAATCATATCCAGCCAAAAATATATCTTTGATGCCTTGGTCTATGATAAACGTACCCACTAGCGTGAGTAGAAAAATAGCTAAATACCTCACTATGACAACTCGGATGCAAAAAATTTCTGGCATTTATCCATCATGCTCTGCAAGCTCTTTTTATCTTCACCCTCAAGTAGAATACGAATCAAATTTTCTGTACCCGAATATCTAAAAAGGTGTCTCATGTTTTGACTCTCAACTTCTTCTTTGAGTTCTTCGAGTCCGCTTATCTCATTTAGAGGCTTTTTGTTGCCTATCGTTAAATTTACCAACATTTGAGGAAACGACTTGTAGGGGTTAAAGACTTTGCTTGCCTTTTCTCCACTCTGTACCAAAAAGGCCAAAGCTTGCAAGGCACTTGTAATGCCATCCCCCGTTTTTGCATAATCAGAAAATATGATATGACCGCTCTGCTCACCGCCAAAATTGATACCGTTCTCCTGCATCATATTGACTACGTTTTTATCACCAACATTGCTTCTGAGGACTTCGATACCATGTGATTCGAGGTACTGATTGAGTCCCATATTGCTCATAACAGTAGCTACCATCGCATTCTTAGAGAGCATGTTTTGGGTTTTTAAGTGTACTGCAAGTACAGCCATGAGCTTGTCACCATCAATCACATTGCCCTTTTCATCAACCATCACAACTCTATCTGCATCACCATCTAAGGCGATACCAATATCGGCTCTGTACTCTTTGACGGCATTTGCCAATACTTCAGGGTGCATTGCGCCACATGACTCGTTGATATTGAATCCATTTGGGTTATTACCAATCACTTTGACATCTGCTCCCAGCTCTTCGAGTACTGTTGGGGCTATTTTATATCCTGCTCCATTAGCACAGTCAACAACGACTCTAAGCCCACTCAGGGATACCATTTTTGGAAATGAGTTTTTGATATGCACAATATACCTGCCGATGACGTCATCTATTCTCTTTGATTTTCCGATCTCTTTGTCTAGGGCTTGAGACTCCTCTATGAGCTCCATGTTTTCATAAATCTCTTCGATTTTCTCTTCGATATCTCTGTTTAGTTTATTGCCATTACAGTCGAAAAACTTGACACCGTTGTCATAGTATGGATTGTGACTAGCAGATATCATGATGCCTGCATCGCATCTCATGTTTTCTGTTAGAAATGCTATCGCAGGAGTTGGCATAGGGCCAATCTGAACCACATCATACCCTACAGCCGTTAAACCAGAGACTATGGCATTTTCGATCATGTATCCACTTCGACGGGTATCTTTACCTACCAAGATTTTATTTGTTTTGGCAAGAGGTCTAAAATAAATACCAGTAGCCATGGCCAGTCTCATAGATGCCATTGCGCTTACTTTTACTCCAGCTTTTCCTCTGACTCCATCAGTTCCAAAAAGTTCCACAACTAATTCCTTTGTTCTATTTAATCTTATTTTATCGTAAAATCACTAATCGATTAGTATTGCAATATCTAACTATGCTTCATCTGTTTGAGTTTATGTTCTGCAAAATCTATGATATTTTGATGACATCTGAGTGCCTCTTTCGATTCTTTGATAATCTTTTGAGTTTCGCTCTGCGACAACTCACCATCTTCTAGAGCAACCTTGACAGAAGTAAAAGATTCACTACTCTCAATCATGGCATCGTCAGCTAGATCATCTAGAGATATTTCAACTTTTGTTAGGTTAGATGGTTCTTTGCAGATACTCATATCCCACTCTTGGAGTCTGGCCTGAAAATATATCTTGCGTGCTTGAATATCCAACGTATCCAATATAACATATTCTTGTTCATGAGTAATCTTATTGTG
>CAYWGB010000100.1:0-4161 GCA_964457825.1 uncultured Campylobacterales bacterium
CCCCTCTTTACTTAACTTCATTGTATGCTCTGGTAATTGCTTCCATGTTAGCATCTATAATCTTTTGTGGGAACTTTGAAAGTACCCTTTTCATATTTTCCAAGAAATAATCTAGTTCAAACATACCTGAAATTTTACAAAAAGCACCTAGCATAGGTGAATTTGGCATTGATCTTTTAATAGTATCAAGTGAAATTTGAACACAATCAACTACATATGTTCTGTCTGCTTTATCTTTTAATGCTGGAATTGCATCAATTAACTCATCTTTAGATAAATGTGAAGTAATAATATATTTTGTTGTCTCTTTATCATTCATGGTGATATCATCTGTCATTGCCAATGCAGGATCAATAACAAGTACATAATCTGGTTTCATAAATTTAGCATGATCAAAAATTTGTTTATCATCAATTCTGTTATATGCTCTTAGTGCTGCCCCTCTCTTTGCAGAACCATAAAGTGCAAAGGCTTGTACCTCTTTACCTGTAGTAGCAACAACATCTCCTAGACCTTTAGCACCTGAAACAGCACCTTGACCAGCACGAGAGTGCCATCTAATTTCTGTCATAATATCTCCTATTATTTTAAATATTATATATATTTTGCTCTATTGTAATATCGACACTCTTAAAGAGTGCTTGAAATAGACTTTTTTTTAACTTTGGTTTAAGATACGGTGATAAACTTCACAGCCTCTAGTGCAGATTGATATACATTATCAGTATATTTCAATAATAAAGTTTTATCTGCATATCCACAAGTTACTGCGACACTATTAATATTAGCTGCATTTGCCGCCAATATATCCATAGGAGTATCACCTATCATCCAATATTTAGTTGTAACACTTTGTAACTTAGTTAAAGCTTTTAATATGGGTTCAGGGTGTGGCTTTGGATACTTTACATCTTCTCTACCTATTAATACATCAAAATAGTGCATCAAGTCCATATATTCAAGTAGTTCAATAGAGTATTTAGCGGTCTTTGTTGTTACTATTCCTAGTACTGCATGCTTAAATGCTAATTCTACTGCTTCTCTAGCTTGTGGTAATAAAACTGTTTTTGCACAAGATATTTGACGATAGTGCATCTTGTAGGCATCAACATAGTCCCATACTTTTTTTTCATCTACACCTAAAGTAATAAACATCATATCTAAAGGGTGACCTATCTCTGCTTTGATATCTTCACTACTAGGTACAGCATCATTAAATGTTCTAAAAGCTACAGCAAAACTCTCCAAAATAGCTTCTGTTGAATCAATCAGTGTACCGTCTAAATCAAAAAGTATAATTTTATTTTTCATGTTGTACCTTGTCTATCTTATGAGTCTTCGTGTCAGGGTCTGGATTAAACATCCATATAGTAACTATGGGTAAAACAAATCCAACTAGAATGACCACCCAAAGTAAGAGTCCCAAATCATCATAATTTGCAGGGGTTACTACAACACCATCTTTTTTTATCTCTCTAGTGAGCACAAAAATTTGATTAAGATACTTACTTAAAAGTCCTGAAGCACTTAACGCGATATTCATAAGACTTGCCATCAGTGCAAACCATGTCCCTTTTTTACCTTCTGGCGCATAAATGGCTACAAGCGTAAGCATCAAAACACCTGCAATATAATCAAATGGTGATGCCAACGCAGTATCTACCAAAGCGACTGTACGCGCATCTAATCCTAATATAGTATGTAAGTCATAATACATTGCCAAAATAGGTACAGATAAAATAGTGCTTATAATAGTAAGAAAAATAAGCACTTTGCCTATGGATCTATCGACTATAAATTTTGCTGCAAACCACATACCTGCTAAGGCAATTCCTCCTCCTATCATGGAGAGTTTTGCAAAAAAGGCTTCATTAAACTTAAGCACATCTATCTCCCACCATTGCAGTGCTGGACCAACCGATGGCATAGCACGATAGACAAAAATGACTATCATTGCCATCTTGATGTGTTTAATGGTATGTGGCTCCAAGTCTTTAATGAGTGTATTTAAAAAATACAGTACCACAGCTAACGAGACAACAAAGACTATCTCTTGTGAGTAAGGTACTTCATTATAGCCTATGAGTATAACAAAAACTGCAAAGAGCAATCCGCCAAAAAAAACTTGTTTGTTTAATGGACTACTTGCTACAGGGTTAAGTCTTACTACTAACACCCCGATAATAGAAAGTAAAGGAATGAACAACGAGAGTTCAAAGACCGTTTCATAGTCATACATATCTGCCAACTTTCCACCAAGCCAACCCATAATAAAAATAGCCAATCCCAAAGAGAGCCGTGACAACACTTGAATGGTTGCAAGCTCTTTTTTTATTTCATCTTCTGATTTGGATTTGTCTACTACCTCTGTAGTCATCGTATCTGCTACTACATCTTGCATTACAAACCCTACAACACCAACTACAGATGCAAAGATATAGACACTCTCTTTACTATACCCTGCTATCCACTCTTGTTCTCCTACAATGCCAATAAGAAGCACTGTACTTAATGTCATCAAAATTGCACCTATAAAAACATAGACTTTTCGATTGGAACCAAAAATACTTACAGAATCAACCAACTGTCCAAAAACCATTTTTATAGTCCATGGTACAGTCAGCCATACCCCCAAAGCCACCAAATCTTCTGCACCAAGTGCCAACTCTTTTTTTACCCAAAAATCTTTAGCAATACTCACAAAAACACTCGAACCATATGCAAAATAAATAAGCAATAAAGGTATATAACGTATTTTAAGTGCACGTACAGGGGTCATAATAATATTAATTAGATTCATAAATAAAATAGTAGCATACTTTTATATGACTAAGATAATTCATCAAAAATTACGTAGAAGCTTATCAGACTTATTGATAATATTTAAAAGTTTTTATATGAAATTATAAAAACATTAGTAACAAAATAAGATATTTTAATAAATATGATTTAAATATATAGTTTTTAATACTTTTTTAATTAATCTTGTTTTAAAATGGAATAGAAAAGAAAATCTTAATCGAGAAGGAATATAATGGCAAGATTAATAGTTATGGGTGGTGGAGTCTCAGGACACACTGCAGCAACATTTGCAAAAAAATGGCTAGGAGCTGAGCACGAAGTAGTAGTGGTTACTCCAAATTCACAATGGAATTGGATTCCATCTAACATTTGGGTAGGGGTAGGACAAATGCAAAAGGAAGATGTTGTATTTCCTTTAGCTCCTGTTTACGAAAAAGCTGGAATTGATTTCAGACAAGCAAAAGCTATCTCAATTCATCCACATGGAAATAAAGAGAGTGATAAAGAGTATATCACTATCGAATATACCGGTCAAGATAAAGAGGGTAAAACTGAAGAATTGACTTATGATTATCTTATTAATGCTACTGGGCCTAAACTTAATTTTGATGCAACACCAGGATTGGGTAATGGTAAAGGACAAATGGGAACAAATACTGTTTCTGTCTGTACAGCTGACCATGCCGTACATGCAAACTTAGAGCTTAAACAAGTTTTTGAAAAAGCTAAAAAAGGTGAAAGACAAAAAATTCTTGTTGGAACTGGTCACGGTATGTGTACTTGTCAAGGTGCTGCTTTTGAGTACATCTTCAATATTGAACATGAAGCTAAAAAAGCTGGTGTAAGAGATATGTTAGACATCAAGTGGATTTCAAATGAGTCTTTCCTTGGGGACTTCGGAATTGGTGGTCTTCATATGAATCGTGGTGGTTATGCAGCATCATCTAGACTATTTGCAGAGTCTCTTTACTCTGAAAGAAATATTCCATGGCTTATTGGAGCACATGTAAATAAAGTAGAAGCAGGAAAAGCTCACTATGAACTTCTTGATGGAAGTACAGGTGAAGAAGAGTTTGACTTTGCTATGCTTATCCCACCATTTGCCGGTGTAGGTCTTAAAGCGTATGACAAAGAGGGTGAAGATATGACAGATGTTATCTTTGCGCCAAACGGATTTATGAAAGTAGATGCGAAGTATGATGCAGGTGCCTATGAAAACTGGAAAGCATCTGACTGGCCGAGAACATACCAAAACCCTACATTCAGTAACATGTTTGCATGTGGTATTGCCTTTGCACCGCCACACTTGATCTCTAAACCGATGGCTTCACCAAACGGTACACCGATCAATCCTACACC
>CAYWGB010000101.1:0-4139 GCA_964457825.1 uncultured Campylobacterales bacterium
GAGCTGGTGAAGGGACTCGAACCCCCGACCTGCTGATTACAAATCAGCTGCTCTACCAGCTGAGCTACACCAGCGCCAAATAGTCCATCATAAAATGGAGTCGCATTATAATAAAATGAAACATAAAAGTCAAGGGTATTTTAACAAATAATCATTATTTAGCTAAAATTCTCTAAAATTAACGCCAAAGGAGACACTATGAAGATACTCTTAGCACCAAGTGAAACTAAACTCAGGGGTGGCCAAGGGCATTTTGACATATCAAGTATCATCTTTAAAGAGATATCTCAAGAGAGAGAGAAACTCATCAATATGTATAAAGAGTTGCTAAAAAATGGAGAAACTGATGAGATCTTCGGCTTAAAAAAACCTCAAGATATAACATATTATCAAACTCAAACTATAACAGATCAACCGACACTAAAAGCCATTCAAAGATATACGGGTGTTGCGTTTGATTATCTAGACTATCCATCTCTACCTGTCAAGGCTAAATCTTATCTAGATAACAATCTATTAATATTCTCTAATCTATTTGGAATTCTACAAGCGTCAGATCAGATACCAGACTATAGACTACAACAAGGCAAATCGATACAGGAGATCAAGACAGACAAATACTACAATCCTATCATAAAAGAGCCTCTAGATACACTTTTGGATAATGAAGATATACTAGATATCAGAGCTGGATATTACGACAAATTTTACAAACCATCCAGACCATATACTACTTTGAAGTTTTTAAAAGATGGCAAAGTGGTGAGCCACTGGGCAAAAGCATACCGCGGCACTGTTTTAAGAGCCATAGCTATCGCCAATATAGATACCATAAATGACTTCATAGCTATGCCGATCACTGGGCTAGAAATCAACGAAATACAGACAAAGAAAAATAAAACCGAAGTAATATATAATATTGTAAATGTATAGGTTTTTTGTTATTGTAAAATGCAGATTAATTAATTTAAAACCCGCGGCCAAATTGCCGTGGATATTGAGATTAGAGTCTTGACTCGTATCTTCGAAGCATAAAGAGTTTCTTGAGGATTTTCTTGCGTGTTGCAATCTTCTCCTTTTTTCTCTTTTCAGTCTCTGTCTCAAAGTGTTGGCGTGCTCTAGCTTCTGTGACGATTAGGTTTCTATCACATTGGCGTTTAAATTTTCTATAAGCATCTTCAAAACTATCTCTTGATCCTACTACGATTCCTGGCATAAAAAAGCACCCCCTTCCTGTTCAAAATTACTCCAAAGAGCAAAACAAAGTTCGAAATTATACCTAGGTGTGATTAATTTATGATAAAATTTACTTCAAAGTATGAAAGGTCTCCTATGAGAAAAGTATTTTACACCTGTGAAGAGATGGACAAAAGATGCTATGACGAGTACAGCCTGAGTCAAGAGGTACTCATGGAGCACGCTGCAATGGGTATGGCGGATTACATCGCAACACATCACGTAGATGCCAAATCGATACTGATTGTGGCAGGCAGTGGTGATAATGGTGCCGATGGAATGGCCCTAGCAAGACTGTTACAGTTTCATATAGAGAGTATCAAGGTCTATATACCACATGAGCCCAAATCGGTCATGTCCAAGCTACAAAAAAAACGTATAGATAATATCAAATATATAGAAACAGTAGAGACTCTATGCGATGCTGATATAGTGATAGATGCCCTTTTTGGAACTGGACTAAACCGCCCACTCAACAAAAAGGCAGAAAACTTAATAAATGAGATGAACGATCTCAACGGTATCAAAATTGCGTGTGATATTCCATCGGGCATAGATATCAAAGGCAAAGTTGAAAATTCTGCATTTTGTGCCGACACTACTATCACCATGGGAGCTTTAAAAGAGTTGCTGTTTTATGACCATACAAAAGATCTAGCCGGTACCATTATCAGGGCAGACCTAGGGATTCGCTACAACCACTACACAAAAGGCTTCCCGGTCTCCAGCTACCTTCTGGAGCCAGAAGATATGGATTTGCCAAGCAGAGATTTTGCACTCGATACCCACAAGGGAAGCTTTGGGCATGTCTCCATCCTCTGTGGAGAGCACAAAGGGGCAGGAATCATATCTGGCTTGGCTGCCTCTAGATTTGGTGCTGGGCTTGTAACATTAGTATCCCAGTCACCACTCTATGCACCACCACACCTGATGCACAGCAATGTCATGCCTGTTAAAACATCCGCCATAGCAGTTGGCATGGGATTAGGCGGTGACTTTGATGATGATTTTCTAAAGAAAAATATATTAGAAGGACATACTCCAGTAGTGCTAGATGCTGACAGCTTCTATCTACCAAAAATTTTGGAAATTCTCCAACAAAAAGATAGAGAGATTGTCCTTACTCCTCACCCAAAAGAGTTCGTATCACTATGGAAAATTATATTTTCTGAAGATATCACGATAGAGACTGTCCAGAAAAACCGATTTGAATTAGTAAGAAGGTTTGCAAAAGAGTATCCACACATTACACTACTGCTCAAAGGTGCCAACAGTATCATTTCACAAAATGGCAAAGTCTATATCAACTCTCTAGGTGATTCTAGACTCAGCAAGGGTGGTAGCGGTGATGTGCTCTCAGGACTAATCGCTGCGCTATTGGCTCAAGGCTACATAGGTATTGATGCGGCCATCCAAGCCTCGTTAGCACTCGTGATGGCATCCAGCAGATATAGTGGCTCGTCATATGCAATGCTTTCGACAGATATCATAGAAGAGATTTCAAAACTAGAGGAGATTAACAATGCCTAAGATAGCTATACTTTTTAGTGGAACAGGTACAAATCTACATCAAATATTAAAAACCATGCACAACAAAGAGCTTGAGGTAGCCCTAGCCCTCACCAACAATCCCAATGCAAAAGGCATCCAGCATGCACGCGATTACAATATACCACTAGAGATTGTAGACTCAAGAAAGTATGAAGATAGAGAAGCGTTTGACAGGCAGTTAGTCAAAACAATAGAGCGCTATAATGTAGAGCTAATAGTCTTAGCTGGATTCATGCGTATACTCACTACTGTTTTTACTGATAATCTCAGGGCAATCAATCTTCATCCGTCGTTACTCCCACGACACAAAGGACTACACGCAATCGAAAGAAGCTACGAGGACAAGCATCCAGATGGAGGGGTCACTACCCACTTTGTCACTTCAGATTTGGATGGAGGAGAGATTATATTACAATATAAGATACCTAAAAAGGGTCTATCATTAGAACAATACATACAGCAAGTTAAAGAGGCAGAGCAGAAGATACTCCCAGAGTCCATCAGAAAAACACTACCGTAAACGCAAGGAGAATCAATGAGCAACAAAATTCTAATCATGCGTACAAGCAACAGCGGCAGAAGTATCATAACCCAAACCTTTATCAACTGACACCTAGATAATGTCAAGGCCTACAGCTGCGGTACGGCTCCACAGGAGCAGTAATTCTAAATGTCAAAAATATCCTCCAGTAACATGACTGCTGGGACGAGAGCTGCCACCCCAAGCACTTAGATGAAGTCTCTCATCGCGAGTTTAACCTTATAGTTATCATCTATAGTCATGCAAGGAGATGTGTCCGATATTCCTCCACTCTACAAATATCACATATATTGTATTCCATAATCCGGACAAAAAAGAGTTTGAAGAGTTTGAAAAAACATATCAAGATACAAAAATATTTCAAATATTAAAATTACTCTTCTATCACAGAGGGTAATTGCCATCGCACCAATGGAAATAGATATATTTTATTGAATTATCATCACCTATTGCTCTCTTCTGAGGCATACCAATACCAAAAAAAACGGTATCCTCCTTACCAAGTTCCCAAGATAAGCAAAAAACAAAACCCAAATCTGCTAATGCAGACTACCGTCCTGCTCTAACACAACGAATAAAGCCGTAACCACCGTTCTTATAGAAGTTCTTTTGGCGTCCGTCAGCAAAGGAGATGAACCACGCACTATTGCTATATGGATAAACAGTAGTAGACGACCAGTAATAAGTTGAAGAATGTGGATAAGCAGTATACTGAAAAAGAGTATGTTGAAAAACAGTATCTATGCTTGGATTAATTTTACTATCATCTACCAGTGAGGTTAACTCATTCATATTAGGAAGTCTCCAGTCC
>CAYWGB010000102.1:0-4138 GCA_964457825.1 uncultured Campylobacterales bacterium
TGTTATACTATTGAAGAATCTTAGAGAAAATAACCTCTAAAGTTTACTAGACCCTTATTTTTTAGTCTATGAGACTCTAGTGTGGTTTATGCTCTATCTTAAATTTATATTTTGATGCGCAAAAAGGTATGCTGTTCTTGGCTTTTGTTGATATACTGCATTTTATATTGATATATCAAACACCATTGTGAAACCTTCTTATCGTAAGATAAAGGACTATACTAGTAACTAGCGCCAACCAGGCAGTGGAAAAATATTATGGTCTAAATATGAGACCGAAGTTTATGCTATCTACACCCTCAAGAGTCGTAGCTTCAGATATGCTACTGTCGCCATTTTGTACTTTTGTATAATCAGCAAATAGAGAGAAATTATCGCTAACACCATAGCTTGCACCGGCACCATACTGTAGTCCTTTTTTGACTGTGTCGCTATCCATAAAATTGACACTAGAGGCACCATATCCTACTAGTCCATATATGGCACTATTTCCAAATTTGTATTGGGGCTTGAGGTATATCGCAGCATTAGAGTAGTCTATGGGCTTATGATCCTTAATTTTTAAACTAGATAGACTCTTTGTAAAACGAGTATCGATAGCCATATACTCATTTAACTCATACCCGACTATTCCGATAGCTGAGTATGTGTGTCCGCCACCACCCCATTCTATCAACTTAGTTGTTCCCTTGGTTCCTGTTTGGTTTTCTTTATCATATGTACATGCATTGCAAGCCTCTGCTTGACTGCTTACAGCTGTACCTATTCGATTTATTGCACCACCAAAATACATATTGGTATATTGTTGATTTATTACTGATGCAACGGTAGCATATGCCGGTATATTTATATATTTACCTCCAGCATGCAGATACATACTGGCAAGTAATGATATAGATGTAAATTTTAGTAACTTATTCATATCTGACCTTTTAAGATTTGACCAACTATTTATATAGCACAGACAAATTAATGACGTAATATAACTTACATTTACTAATATTAAACTTAAATTTTTTAATATCAACTTTAAAAAGGTCTAAATTCAGACTCTGAACTTCTTATCTATGCTCAACTTTTACCTTCTCGCCCAAAAATTTAGGCCTAGTTCTTAAAATATACAAATCCAAAAAGGCCTTGACTCTGGCGAGATATTCTCTATATTGCATCCTCTTTGCCCAGAGAGTGTTGGCAAAATCTGTAGCCCTGAAACCTATCGCCTTTACGCCTTTGGCACGTGCTATGTATAGAGCTCTCTCAAGGTGGAATTTTTGCGAGACGATGATGATGCTATCTTGACCAAAGATCTTTTTGGCTCTGACTATAGAGTCTAGTGTGCGAAACCCTGCGTAGTCTCTTGTGATATATTTTGCTGGGATACCGGCATGTTTGAGATCATCGTACATCGCCGTGGCCTCGTCATAATAGACCGAACCATTATCTCCAGAGACTATAATGGCATCTATTTTACCAGCTTTCCAGAGTTTTACCGTAGCGTCTATGCGGTATTTGTAATAGTAGTTGATGTATCCTCCTGCTAAATATTTGGCAGTACCTAGCAGTAGAGCAGTCTGTGTGTGTGGTACTTTATCGATGCTCTCATATATGGTTGCGCTTGAGCTTCTGGCAATATAGTAGTTTAATCCCAATATAAATCCAATGCCAAGCGCGAGCAGTATTGATATCTTTAATAGTAGCTTCAAATCTTATCACCTTGTGTATGTTATGCGAAATTATACATAAAGTTACTGGATATGTGCATATCCACTCTCAGGCTCTACTACAATGCTAAAACTCTCGCCATTATCAAATCCAAATCTTATGATGCAAGGCGTTTTGATATAACTGTGATAATTTGGCTCTTTTGATAATCCAAACCCATAATGAGGTCTACCCATATGGTCAAATCCTAAATGCCCAGTCTTGCCATCGTTCGCTACACACCCACCACTTGTTTGGATATCAGTGATGCCGTATCTTTTGGTCAAAAATATTCTGCTGCTAACTCTGTTGCTCGTCGGTGAGTCACATCTGGCAGCATTGTACCACCACATTGGCTTGCCTTCCACTGGATCTATTGCAGCTTCACTCATCTCAAAGTATCCATTGCCAGCACCACTATTGTCATCATCTGAACCTATCATATAGTACTTCCCGCCACCACTACAGGTGCTAAAGATAATCCTCCAATATTTTCGTTGCCACTTGGGATTATAATAACTCTGCTTGTCATCTCTGAGGGCTAGGGATTGTGTATATCTGATGCTATCGATGATGTCATTTTGTGCCTCATAGAAATCATCTTTGCTGACCCTGTGCGATGCTATCGAAGAGAGTATCCCTATGACCACCACTACGACCACCATCTCTATGAGTGTAAAACCTTTTTTCATATTCCCACAATCTCTCTGATGTGGCATGTCATATGGTTGTCCCATTTGGGCTCCATGGCACTATACTTCACATAGACATCAATGATAGCACTTGGGTTGCTTGCCCGTTTATCTATGACTCTTGTACTAGAAGAGTTAAACGGTTTTTTGACACCCATATATGATATCTGCACAGTTATGATGTATCCTCCCTTGTTTTGCGTATCACCAAATTTGCCACTGATACTCTCGATGGCATGAGTAGTGTTGTTTTCGATAATGAGTTCTCTGTTTTTCATGATGGCCAGTTTGGCATATTCCATGTAGCTATTTGCCCACAATTCAGCCTGTCTAGCTCGATACCCTTCAAAGAGGTGGCGAGAACTCTTGATATTTGTGCTCAGTACCATGACTGACAAACTGGACATTAGCACTAGTACGACAATAGCGCTGATCATAGAGAAGGCAGGTCGAGACTTGTCGTGCCAAACTACCATAATATCTGCCTACTCTTGCATATTTCTATTTTGTCGCTTGTGGCAATCCGCCTCTCAAGACAAATTTTTATCTCGCATCCAATTGCATTACGGGAGAAGAAAAAACTAGATATGTTTTTACCCAGCACCACTTTAGCACCGCTTAGATGAGCATTTTTGAATGGCAGGAGATCATAATATAGATAGAGTACACCATCTACTAGCTCCAGTGCATACGAACGCCAAGCAAGTATATATCCATACTCGCTTGGGTCAAGCTCTTGATTTAGATAAAATGTAGCCTTGTCTTTATCATAGTGATTCACGTCATATCTGTTGCCACTTGTATGTGAGAAGAGGGCTATTGGCTTCGGAGTTATCGACAGATTCGAGATTAGCCGCTCCTCGAGTCCTAGGTTTGAGCCTAGAGAATATAGATGCTTATCTGCACTTGTGTTGAGGTCGATTCTGCCACTCCAGCCGGGGGCTCTATCACTATTAGAATGTATGGCATGAAAACCATCAAAATCGCTGCTAACCCACTGTAGCAACTCTAGTGAGCCAGTATGCCCGTCTGTTTTCGTCACTATAGTCTCTTTTATGGCATAGTGCAGTCTATTTGAGATTTGGTCTATGAGTATGTCGCTATCCACATTGAGTCTATAGGAGGCTCTTTGCATGATTTGAGATAGGTATAGTCTGGATATTATCTGCGAACCCAGTGACGCTACGATACCAAAGACTACTATTACAAAAACTAACTCTGTTAAAGAAAAGCCACTATGATTGTGCTTCATCTGGGTACTCTATTTATAGAAGTACTGACTCCAAAAGCTCTCATTACTATGGTAGTATTGTTCTCGATAGTGCTTTCGTTGTATTCTATCAGTCTTATCATCTCTCCGTCACTAGCCTTCAACGGATGATAGGTGATACTTTGATGCCCAAAGTCTTTAATGCTTGGCAATGCACTAAGAGTGCCTTTTATATGCATTGCTCTTTGTAAACTGAGCTTTTTGTATGTCTCTTCCACCTGTTCGCTTTTAGTTGCATCATATGCACTGTGAGATATCTGACTGATTATCGCAGGAGCAGCCATCATGGTAATCCCTATGATAGTAATAGCTACAATCAGCTCCACCATAGCCAGACCAAGACGCAGATTTTTCATAACCACCCTTTCCCAAAGATTTGCCACTATATGCTCCATTATTCCATAACTTAGATTAAGGTAGGCAAATCTTACAAAAGAACTATATGTAATTTTACGCTCATTATTTATCCCTCATA
>CAYWGB010000103.1:0-4066 GCA_964457825.1 uncultured Campylobacterales bacterium
CCACTAATGATGCCAGCCCAGCGTTAAGCACTCATCAAGACTTTAGAGACGCGATATTACCATAAACTTCATAAGACTATGGTTATCTACTCATGCCACCTGGCATACCAGGGAAGCCACCGCCACCCCCTTGCATTTGGTTCATCATCTGCTGCATCTGTTTCATGCCGCCCTTGGTAGACATCTTTTTTGCCATTTTAGATGTATTTTTGAACTGTTTCAAAACTTGGTTTACCTGTACTTGATCTAGTCCTGCCCCTGATGCGATACGTCTTTTTCTCGTGTTGTTCAGTAGGTCTGGATTTTCTCTCTCTTTTTTAGTCATCGAGCCTATCATCGCTTTGATTGCTTTCATTTGAGATGAGTTCTCCAGGTCCATATCGCCTATCTGCTTAGCCATACCACTCATGCCTGGAATCATACTCATGATAGATTTCATTGAGCCTAATTTTTTCATCTGATCCATCTGCTCAAGGAAATCATTGAAGTTAAATTGTCCCTTTTTGATCTTGGAAGTGACTCTTTTGGCCTCTTTTTCATCCATCAAAGCCGCTGTTCTCTCAGCTAGACCTTCGATATCGCCTGCACCCATGAGACGGCTTGTGATTCTGTCGGGGATAAAGACCTCTAAATCTGGCATCTTTTCACCACTACCTATGAATCGGAGTGGGACTCCTACCTGATGAGCGATACCTAATGCCACTCCTCCCCTGCTGTCACCATCAAATTTGCTCAGTACCACTCCTGTGATGCCTATGGTATCTTTGAAGGTAGAGGCTGTTCGTACGGCATCCATACCTGTCATGGCATCTGCTACGTAGAATATCTCATCAGGATTGGATGCTGTCTTGACATTGGCTAGCTCTGTCATCAACTCATCATCTATAGCTAAGCGGCCAGCTGTATCTATGAGTACCACATCGTACATCTCATCATTTGCCTTGCTTAACGCCTCTTCTACCACCTGTGTAGGAGTCGCATCCTCGTCAAAAAATAGATCTACTTCTATATCTGATGTAATCTGCTTGAGCTGCTCTACAGCTGCTAGTCTTTGGAGGTCGGCTGCTACCACTAAGACCTTTTTCTTCTTTTGCTCTTTTAGCATATATGCCAGCTTGCCCGTGGTGGTGGTCTTACCAGATCCTTGCAGGCCTGTCATGAGCACTACCGTTGGTGGCTTAGATGCAAAGACAAACCCTTGGTTGCCCTGTGCTGTGAGTATCTCCTCTAATTTTGACTGAAGAGATTTTAGGAAATTCTCTTTGCCTATGCCTATCTCTTTAGTATTGCTATATACCTCTGATATGAGCTCTTTTACTACTTTATGATGAACGTCTGCTTTAAGTAGAGATTTTTTTAGTTCATCTGTTGCTTTTTTGAGAGACTTCTCGTCGTCGTGGAATCTGATTTTATTGATGGCATTTTTAAATCCATCCGTTAGGGTATCAAACATTTCTATTTCCTGCTAGTTTTCTGTATAGATTTTATCAAAACAATCATTTGTATCGCTTTATATCTGCCGGTATTGTTGCTTCATAGTCTTGACCCAGCAGTGTGATCTTGCGTGCATGCAGAAGCATTCGCTTGGCTTGCGTACGGCTACCGTATTGTTCATCTCCCACCACTGGGTGGCCTATATATGATAGATGAACTCTTATTTGGTGTGTTCTGCCTGTATCTATGGTAATTTTTACTTTGCTCTTTTTGCCTTGGACTTCATCTGGATAGAGCGTGGTAGATGCTGGCTTTCCTATCCTATCATCGATCTTCGAGAAGGCCTTGCCTGTTTTGATTGTATGAATAGGAGCATCAATGTGCGTCTGCTCATACACAACACCCTCTACCCAAGCGACATACTCTTTTGTCACTCGTCTAGCTTTGAATTCACCTACTGCTTTTTTGATGAATTTTTCATTTTTGCCAAATAACAGTACCCCGCTCGTATCACGATCTAGTCTATGCAGTAGCTCTGCCCCTTCCATTGCGTCTTGGATATCATAGCTATCCACTTGTGCTGGTTTATTTATGGCTATGATATTATCATCCTCATATATAATCTCTATATCCTCTGGGTACTCTATGCGAAAGTTTGTTTCGTCATCCATCAGAGCTCTTGCTATTTTAATCTGTTTACCCTCAACAAAGACTAGTCCTCTATCGATGAGCTCTTTTGCTTTTTTGTTGGATATGTCATGCTGTATCGCTAGTAGTTTATATGCTTTGTCTGTTGCCATTTTGTTGCCTTTTGTATGATTAGGAGCTATAGGCTACAGCCCATTGTGTAAATCTATCGCTTGTTGGGAATTGTACTGTTTTTACTTTAGAGTTCTGTCCTGATGTGATGATTATAGCACTTTTTGGAATCTTGAAGCTTTTGGATAAAAACTTGACAAGCTCTTTGTTGGCTGCACCCTCCACTGCTGGAGCTTTGATGCGTATCTTTATGGCATCATCACCGTACTCCCCTGCAAACTCGCTTTTGCTTGCATTTGGTTGTGCTTTGACTCGTAAACTTACTCTCTCATCTGTGATGGTATAAAACATAACTACCCAATAGATTAATATTTTGATGAGATTATACCACAATCACACATATGAAGTTTACAAAACACAACACACGGGATACTCATGAGTAAATTTATGGTATCATTACGGCTATATTTCACAAGATAAGGTAGCATTTATGTCAGAAATTTTAATAGAAGGTATAGAGTTGTCGCAAAGTTTTGACTACCCGCTGTATCAGTCGATATCCCTTCAGATAGGGGTCAGAGAGAGTCTCTCTATAGTAGGCAGAAGCGGTTCTGGCAAATCAACTCTGCTCCATACACTAGCTACCTTCATGAAGCCTGATAGTGGCACGGCCAAACTGTTTGGAGAGGATATTTATCAACTCAACGATAAAGAACTCGTAGCACTAAGACGTGACGAAATGGGCATAATATTTCAAGGTCATTATCTATTCAAGGGTATGACAGGCAGAGAAAATGTACGTCTGGCCTCCATACTCTCTGGCGAGGAGATAGATGAGGAGATATTGCAAAAACTAGAAATTTCTAATGTTATAGATCAAAAAATTGGTGATCTCTCCGGAGGTCAACAGCAGAGAGTATCTATCGCTAGAGTACTAAGCAAAAAGCCAACAGTGGTGTTTGCTGATGAGCCTACTGGTAACCTCGATACTCAGACAGCCTCGCTGGTCATGGATGTACTGTTAGACTATATTGACGAGCAAAATGGTGCACTATTTCTAGTCACTCACGATACCAAATTGGCAGCTAGATGCAAGAATCAGTATCTATTAGAAAATCAAAAACTAATGCCTATATAGCGACTAGGCACAAGGGAGAAAAGATGAAAATAACAAAAGCGATCTTGCATGGAGCAGCATTTTTGATGCTTACTGGATGCTCTACACCGATTAGTGAATTAGGAGATACGCTCACACAAGATGGGGCGATTTCAAATCTACTGAGCTACACGTTTATCATACCAAACTCACAAGTAAACAGTGCTCTATCTAAAGGCTTTCCCTTCGTTAAACGTACTGGCTTTGGAAATGTCATACTTCAACATGCACAGCTGGCTCCATCTACTAGAAGTGATGAAATCATTGTAGATGTAGCAAGTAGCCTCAATCTTTTTAATGCGACTAGAGGCCTAGATGTCAATGCCAAAATGGCTTCGGGTCTCAGGTATGAGCCTAGCAATAGAATGATATATCTCAAAAATATTCACCCTGTTGATATGCAATTTGGCAATCTCCAACTCTCTAGATATGTACCTCAAAATGTCATAGATAGCATAGGTATAATCGTTGGTCAGAGACTAGGCGAGATGCCCATCTATAAAATGAAAGACAATATTACAGCTAAATTTATAAAAAGCATAGATGTCCAAGACGGCAACATCGCCGTCAAGTATGGGATATAGCTTATTGTGCTCTTGAGATTAGCACACCTTCTAAAAGCTTGTCTAAGTCGCCATCTAGGATACCATCTACATTACTAAAGGCTTGATTGCTTCGTGTATCTTTGACCTGCTGATATGGTTGCATCACATATGA
>CAYWGB010000104.1:0-4007 GCA_964457825.1 uncultured Campylobacterales bacterium
CTATAAGTTGTATATCTGACTCTATTCCATCCAGTAATGATGTATGTGCCATCTTGATTTGATCATCTAGATCAAAATCCTTGATATTTCTTTTGGCAACTGTTAGTGCATCAGCTGAGATGTCAGAGCCCACAATAGATATATTGGGAAACTTTCGTGCCAGCACGATAGATATGGCACCTGATCCAAGTCCAATTTCAGCAATATTTATAAAGTTCTCTTTTTGCAAAATCTGACTAACTTTATCTATGAGTATTTCTGTTTCTGGTCGTGGTATAAGTACGCCTTTGTCGACATATAGAGATATATCATAAAAACTAACACTGTTTGTGATGTACTCTAATGGCTCATGTGATGCTCTTCTGGAAATTAATTTCATGTAGTCATCTTGATTTTCTAAAATATCATTTGCGTGAAGTATCAGATATGTTCTGTCGCACTTGATGTGATGGAGCATTAGAAGCTCGGCTTCATATATGGGTCTTTCACAAGAGTCAATAAGCTCTTTGGATGCAGTCTGTATGGCTTGATGGATGTTCATTGTATCTGCTTTAAATTTTACCTAAGTTTTTCCCACTCTTCTTGCATAGCTTTTGCATAAAGAGCGATAGTAATTGCATATCTTGAGCTGGCATTGTATCTTGTGATTATGCGATAGTTGTTGGTGCCCAAATATAGTTCGTCGTAACTGGTATCTTTTACTTTTGCCAGATAGGCACTGTTGTATGGAAAACTCTCCTTGGGTACAATATTATGAGATAAGATGGTGTTCATCGGGTATCGTGTGCGATAGCCTGTCTTTAGTGCTCTAAAACGAGTGCCTGGATAGGAAGCCCTAACAACGGTTTTGATATTGTCATTCCATTTGTACTTATGTAGAAATGCCGCTATTGAGCCTATACAGTCAGGAATGGAGTTTGGGTTTTTAATGCCATCTCCATCCAGATCTCGTCCAAACCTAAGCTGTATCGATGGCACTTGTTGTACACACCCCATTGCTCCTGCAAATGAGCCACGCAGAGTAAGTGGATCTAGATGCTCTTTTCTGGAGAGTATGAGTAGGTCTTTTAGTTCACCTTTGAAAAACTTCTGTTTTCTGTTTTTGTTAAACGATAGAGTTACTAATGAATCCCAAACATTGTATTCGCTTCCGTACATCCCAAACTTACTCTCTACTCGGACAAAAGCCGTGATGATTGCAGGTGATACATCATAGATGCGACTTGCTTTTTTGAGCCATTTTTTATTTTGTCTCATAAAGTCAGCTCCTAATTGTACACTTTCAGGAATGAGGATCTTGGATTTGTATCTGTGCCAGCTGAAATCTGTAGTGCCCACCTTGTGTCTGCCTCTATATCTATCTAGAGTCTCAGGTTGGTCTGTGGCTTGAGATATGAGATTATTGAGGTATGTCTGGCTAAAACCATGTTTGTTATGCATCATTGCAACAAAAGCTTTGGCTTGTGGACTAGAGGTGTAGTCCTTGGCATTTATACTTGCTGTTATGAGTAGAGCTAATAGAAGTTTGTTCATTGTGTTACCTATCTGTGCTAGTTATTTTGAAAGTTTAGCATAGGTTTGTTACTAAGTCTAGTCAGATGTGATTAAAGTAATATCGTTGAACTTCAATAGTCCAATCTGTCATAGAATGTGTTATAATACGTAAAAATAGATAGGATTATGATGTTGGTATTTTTGGCAGATATATTTCACACTAGGGGTGCTACATGAGTGCTATAGTT
Organism: uncultured Campylobacterales bacterium; assembly: GCA_964457825.1. GTDB lineage: Bacteria > Campylobacterota > Campylobacteria > Campylobacterales > Sulfurovaceae > JAAXPZ01. Next base: position 1,743 of record CAYWGB010000104.1, read on the forward strand.
TTGCATGATGTATCATTTGGGTATGATAAAAATCTGGTTTTAGAAAATATAAATCTAGAGGTTAGGGATGGGGACTTTTTGGCTATTATTGGGCCAAATGGAGGCGGCAAATCTACCTTGTTGAAGCTTATGCTTGGGATTTTGGATCCTGACAGAGGCAATGTTTCCATTTATGATGGTACTCCATCTAGCAATATTGGTCTGATAGGCTATGTGCCTCAGAATACAAACGTCAATATAGATTTCCCAATTACCGTCCTAGAGGTAGTCATGATGGGGGATGTCTCTTCTAAGAGAGCACTATTTGGATATAGTGTCGCTCAAAAAGAGTCAGCAAGATCGGCTCTTAAAGCCGTAGGTATGCTTGAATACGCCAATAGACGCATCGGTAAGTTATCGGGTGGTCAGAGGCAAAGAGTCATGATAGCTAGGGCACTGTGTGCTAGTCCAGAGATATTATTGCTAGATGAGCCCACTGCCAATATAGATGCCCAGGGTCAAAAAGAGATATATGCATTACTTAAAAAACTTAACCAAGAGATGAGCATAGTGGTAGTAAGTCATGATATATCTGTCATTCTTGAATATGCAAACAAGGCAGCATATATTAATAAAAAGCTTGAATATCATGATATTAGCGACAAGAAAAATGTATTTCATACTCATGGAGATGACGATCATATATGCGAAGTTGAGTTATTGCAGATGTTGAGTTCCAAAGAGTGTAAAAAATGTGAAGATGAGGTGATGTTGTGATTGATGCATTGCAATATATGTTTATACAAAATGCCATCATTGCAGGGATTCTTGTGAGCCTGTCTGCTGGTATCATTGGATCACTTATCGTAGTGAATCGTATGGTATTTTTATCAGGTGGAATAGCCCATGCCTCATATGGGGGGATTGGCTTGGCTGTATTCTTGGGATTACCGATATTTTTAGGCGCGTCAGTTTTTGCTGTAGGAGCGGCGCTCTTGATATCATATCTTACACATGAAGATAGGAATCGACTTGACACCTTTATTGGTCTCATATGGGCTATTGGTATGGCGATTGGCGTTATATTGATAGATCTGACTCCTGGATATAATGCAGACATGATGAGCTATCTGTTTGGGTCAATCTTGGCAGTAAGTACGGGTGATTTGTATTACATGGGTGGATTGTTGGGTGTAATATTGCTTGTAGTCACGATTTGGTATCGTCAAATTGTTGCCGTCTCTTATGACAGCCTATATGCCACTCTACGTGGTATTAATACTAAGTTTTTCTACTCTTTGATTCTTGTGCTATCTGCTTTGACGGTAGTGGTGGCCATCAAGGTAGTGGGGCTAATCTTGGTCATTGCGATGCTTACTATACCAACCTATATCGCTGAAAAACTATCTTCTGGCCTATATAGTATGATGATATTATCAGGATTGCTTGCAAGCTTGTTTACGTTATTGGGATTATGGGGCTCATACAGTTACGATGTGACATCTGGGGCTTCTATTATTATTGTCTCCGGATTAGGACTGTTGTCGTTTATGGTGGTAAATAAGATATTCTTACGGCGGTAAAAAGTAGAAGTGATATGTAGTATCTCTCCTAGCTTTTTGATTTAACCCATTGTAATATTTGGCTACTACTCATGGCACCACTTACTCTGTCTATTTCCATTCCATTCTTAAATAGTACAATAGTCGGCAGACTTCTAATGGCATATTTTGATGCTAAATTTTGCTGCTCTTCTGTGTCGACTTTGAGAAACTGCGCCTTGAGTGGCAGTTGTGATGCTGCTTGTTCAAAAGCTGGTGCCATCATGCGACATGGCCCACACCACGGTGCCCAGAAATCGACCACTACTGGCAGATCACTTCCGCCAACAAATTGTGAAAAATTATTATCGTTTGCATTTACTGGTTTTGTCTCTAGTAGGGAGTTTTTGCACTCTCCACAGTTTGCTTTTTTGTAACTATCCTTATTTGGTATTCTGTTTATCTTGTTGCATTTAGGACAAGTGACATTGAGTGTTGACATCTGTTTCTCCTTTAATATTTTTGTAATTGTAGCAGTTTAAAATAGAGAAAAATGCAACCTAGGTAAAAATATACAACATAGGTGCTTCATATGGTAACACGTATATTATTTTTTATAATATATTATTATTTTTTTAATATTGTTTAAAATAAATATCCTATAATATGTGCATAGTACAAAATACACAACAAGAAAGGAAGTATATGGCACGAGTAGTAGTAATGGGTGGCGGTGTTTCAGGAC
>CAYWGB010000105.1:0-3980 GCA_964457825.1 uncultured Campylobacterales bacterium
TGACTCGTGACTCCAGAGTCGTTGAGCGTAAGAAGCCAGGTAGAAGAAAAGCGAGAAGATCTCCACAGTTCTCAAAGCGTTAATATCTACTCTCGAAGAGTTCTTTACTCTTTGGGTTACTCTCATTATCTATGAATCCAATCTTTCAAAACAAAAATATCAAAATAGAGATAGAGCAATCCGAAATACCTTGGTTAAAGATATTTACTATTCATCCATATGCACAGATGAGTCAAGCACCAAGGCAACTCAGAGATGAGATATATGATACTCTGCATGTCATTGAAAAGATGATGATAGAGTATTATGAGCCAACAAGAGTCAATATAGCTTCGTTTGGAAACTATATGCCTCAACTGCATTGGCATATAATGGCACGTTTTGAGAATGACTCCTATTTCCCTGAACCCATGTGGGGCAAAAAACAAAGAGAGGCATCTCTGGAGTTACCATCATTTGAGGTTTTTTGCATATCTTTAAGAGATAGACTAAACACTATATGATTTTTATATCTGCGTGGCTATAAAATGCACAAATATTTTTGCATATTTGTTTTCTATTGTGGGTAGTAATTCTGCAGCCTTTGTTTTTGAAAAATCTTCTTTTTTCATAAGCATATAAGCTTTTTTGATTGCTCTGGCACTCTGCTTGCACTCTATATTTCGTTTGATGCCAACTATATTGAGTCCTCTAATTTGGGCATTTGGCTTGCCCTCTGCCATGCAGTAGGGTGGTATATTGCTTGTTACATCAGTGACGCCACCAATCATGGAGCCTTGACCTATGATGCAGTTTTGTGACACAGAGGATTTAGCTCCTATGATTGCACCTTTTTGTAGCCTGACACCTCTTTGTATCTCCGCATTATTACTCAGAATACATCCATCTTCGATAGTTACATTGTCTGATATGGTGCTATATCCCAAAATATAACAGTTCTCTCCTATGCATATGGACTCGACATCATTGGCATGTGTACCTATGTGGACAAACTCTCGTATGTGGCTTTGTTTGCCTATTTTGATAGGGACTTTACTGTTGCCAATGTCTACATGTGAAAACAGATGCACATTGTCGCCTAGGGTGACTCCATTTCTTATGTGGACATGTGCGTCTATGATGACATTCTTTCCTATGGTTACGCCTGCATCAATGGTGCTAAACGCACCTATTTTCACAGTAGGGTCAACAATTGCATTTGGACTGATTATTGCTGTATTGTTTATCATTTAAGCTCTTTTGTTATTTTTCTTATTTTATCGAAACTAATCTAGTATTATCTTGGCTACGTTTTGACTGCTTCCGTGAGATAAATACTCTCTAATCTCTTTTGCTCTTTTAATGAATTTCTTAGGTTTTGTATTTAGGTATTCATCGTGGAGATTTCGTACAGTTACGTTCGACTGTAGCAATTCTTTATGTAATGGCTCTTTCTTTAATCTCGAGAGTAGAATATTGGCTAGTCCGATTTGATTAATTTTTAAAATCTTTGTTCCTATGAAAAAATCTAAATCTTTTGCGATATATGCCAAGGTAAAAGGTATGCCCATCAATGCTGCCTCTAGCGTGGCTGTACCACTACATATAAATGCAAATTTGACCCCGTCTAAAGCCTCTCTTGTGTCTCTATAAATTTCAAACATGGATGTGTCTCCATATATGGAATCGATTTGTTCTCTAGATAGATTTGACGGGATAACAAGTCGGGCATGTTGCTTTGGAAACTTTGTGCGTAACTCTTGGAATACTGGAAACAATCTTTTTATTTCTGCACTTCGACTACCTGGCATAAATACAATGTCTCCGTCTTTTCTGTATAGGCTTTTTGGTGGAATTTGATCGAGGAGAGGATGACCTACATATTGTGCCTTTTGCGTGTAATATCCACTCTCAAAAGGGAGTATGCCCAATAGTCTATCGCAATATTTTTCAAGCTTTCTATATCTATTTGGCCTGCTTGCCCAAATCTGTGGCAGGATATAATAGATGACCTCTTTCTTGGGATAGGCTTGTTTGATCTGCTTTGCAAGTGGCAGATTGAAACCAGAGGAGTCTATGAGTAAAACCTTGTCTGCTTTTTCGGCTAGTTTGACCATGGTTTTTGCTAGAGATTTGTAATATAATATTTTTTGTGCGGCATCAATGATCCCCATAAGCGCACTATCTTGAAGATCAACAATCGGAGCGCCCAATGAGCCATCAAATATACCAGATAGCTCAATATCGCCATTGAGGTGATCTAGTACGGAAGCTAGGTGTATATTTGCTGATCGCTCCAATGCGCTGACGAGTAATTTCATGCAATAGCTCCAAAGTTTTATTTGTTATTTGTATAATACTCAAAAATGACTAACAAAGTGAGTAGATATGGATGTTGTAGATTGGCTAAAGAGTAACGCAGAGTTAAAAATCATAGATGAGCCATTGGATATAGAGCTGGAGATACCACATATCGCATACATGGAGGTAAAAAAATTAGACTCGAGACCACTACTATTTACTAATCCAGTCTATAAAGCAAAAGGCATAGAGTATGAGATGCCTATACTTATGAATATATTTGCCAATAAGGATACAACACGTAAAATCTTTGGCAAGGAGCCAGATGATGTAGCAGATGGTATAGATGCTCTGCTGAAACTTAAGCCACCAAAAGGAATCATGGCAAAACTTGCGATGTTACCTAAGTTAATCTCCTTAAAAAATGTATTTCCAAAGAGGCTCAAGGGTAGAGGCAAGTGTCAAGAGATTATTGTCCAAAAGAGTGATGTAGATCTAGATAGTTTACCGCTTCTTAAAACATGGGAAGAGGACGGTGGAAGATTTATTACAATGGGTCAAGTTTACACCAAGAGTTTGGATGGGAATATGCAAAATCTAGGAATGTATAGGCTGCAGCAGTATGGTAAAAATCGTCTAGGCATGCATTGGCAGATACATAAAGATGCTAGCCACTTCTATGATCAATATCAGGCTGCAGGAAAGAAAATGCCAGTAAGTATCGCTATAGGAGGAGACCCACTCTATATATGGTGTGGACAAGCACCTATGCCATATGGGATGTTTGAGTTATTATTGCATGGCTTTATTAGGGGAAACAATCCAAAGCTTGTCAAATCTATGACCAACGATATATATATTCCTGAGGATGTGGATATTGTCATAGAGGGTTTCGTGGATCCAGTTGCTACTGAGATAGAAGGACCGTTCGGTGATCACACGGGGTACTATACATTGAGAGAGCCTTTTCCGGTGATGGAGGTGGAGACAATTACGATGAAAAAATCTCCAGTATTTCAGGCAACCGTTGTTGGAAAACCGCCACTAGAAGATAAATATATGGGATGGGCAACTGAGAGAATTTTCTTGCCACTTTTGAAACCAATGGCTCCTGACTTGATAGATTATTACATGCCTGAAAATGGAGTTTTTCACAATCTTATTTTAGCCAAGATGAAAGTGCACTACAAGGGCCACGCCCAGCAGTTCATGCACGCTTTTTGGGGAGTAGGGCAGATGAGCTTTGTGAAGCATGCTATATTTGTCGGTGAGGATGCACCGGCATTAGAGGAGCATGATGCTATCATCAAACACATTCTAGATAGACTAGATAGTGATAAAATTTTGATTACTCAAGGAATAGTAGATCAGCTAGATCACTCCTCACCAGAACAATTGGTAGGTGGCAAGCTAGGCATAGATGCTACTGGAGATATCATACAAACAGATATAGAAGTGCTTGATGACGAGACTCTGCTGGCCAAGATTAAAGAGATAGACGATAGAGTGATAGGGTTAAGGCAATACATGATAGATACCCAAAATCCAATTTGCGTGATCTCTGTGGATAAGCAGCAATCACAAAAATATCTCATATCAAAATTGAATAATTTAGCTAAGTATATTAAGGTGCTAGTCGTAGTTGATGAAACCAAAAATGATTTAAATAATCCATACATGTTGATTTGGCGAGTTGTAAA
>CAYWGB010000106.1:0-3973 GCA_964457825.1 uncultured Campylobacterales bacterium
CTGGGGCAGACATAGTGATGTGTGACAATATGAGTATAGAAGAGACCAAAGAAGTGGTCGCCTATAGAAACGAGAACTACCCACATATACTTCTCGAAGCTTCGGGTAATGTGACATTAGATACTATTAAAGCCATAGCAGCCACAGGTGTAGATGCCATTAGTTCAGGTTCTGTGATTCATCAGGCCAATTGGATTGATTTGTCTATGAAAGTAGAGGACTAATTGAAGAGCCTTCTGACTAAGTTTCAAAAGAGTATAGATTCTCATCGCCAGATAAGTATCGTGACGCATATTAATCCGGATGCAGATACACTTGGTAGTGGATTAGGGCTTTATGGGTATTTGTCGGGGTTAGGTAAACAGGTGGAAATTGTAAATAAGAGTAAGGATTTGCCACAAAATTTAGACTTTTTAAAGTACTACCCAAAAATAAAAAACAAGATTGATTATGAGAAGTCTCTTGTGATATCGTGCGATTGTGGAAGCATAGATAGGCTAGGGTTCGATATCGGTAACAGGGAGATAATCAATATCGATCATCATGCTACAAACAGTAGATTCGGAACTTTAAATATTGTAGATACAAATGCTGTCTCAACTTCTGAAGTTGTATTTACTTTGCTTGAAGGTGAAGGGTTATCATTAGATGATGCAACAGCCTTATATGTAGCATTGCTATCCGATACTCGCTGGTTTTCTACAGACAATGTCACAAAAAATACATTTGAAATAGCGTCAAAAATGGTATCATATGGTCTGGATTTACCAACTATTAATAAAAACATGAGCAAACGAAAATCTCTATCATCGATTAGAATTCTTGCAAGAGCATTAACAGGCCTTGAATTAGTAGCAAATGGTCGTATAGCTGTGATTAAGGTAACACAATCAGATATGAAGGCAACGGGAGCTAAACAAAAGGATATAGATAGTATTGTGGACTACGGTATATCACTGGCGACGGTTGAAGTTGCACTGCTGCTTCTAGACAAAGAAGAGAGCATAAAAGTCTCAATTCGTAGCAAAAGTGTTGATGTCTCTACGCTAGCATTGGAATATGGTGGAGGTGGTCACAACAAGGCGGCTGGCTTTGAAATATCTTGTAATGATATAGATGGGCTAGCAGCAGAGTTAAAAGATAAAATTATTACAGGAGAGTTGATATGTTAAGAGGTGGAAATTACGGTAGTTATGGACGACGACGAAGAAAAAGCATTATGCCAAAATTGCTTATGATGTTACTTGTACTGGCAGGAGCTGGGTATTATGTCTATACCTCTGATAAGTTCGAGAGAGAAAAGCCCACTATTGATATGCCTAAAGTAGTTTATGCAGGTTCTGTAAAGCCACTAAAGATAGAAATATCGGATAATGGAGAGCTTGCAGGTTATAGTGCTTACTTTACAAATGGGGTCAAAGTTGTTGTTGCATCTTCGGGTATTTTTGATATGCCTATGCGAAGTACAGAGATCATCATACCTTTCCCTGATGCAGTAAAAGATGCAAAAGAGGGTGAAAAGTGGCAACTAGAAGTGACAGTCAAGGACAAAAGTTTATGGGGTTATTTACAAGGCAACAGTACCACCAGCAGAGTGGATATTGTAACCGATACGAAACCTCCAAAAATCGAGGTAATATCAAAGAGTGGTTCGTTGGCCAAGGGAGGTAGTGCTTTAATCATATATCGTGCGGTTGATAGTGGAAATATAAGTACACATATAGTCTCTAGCGGCCTTACATTTAAGGTTCAGCCATATAAAAAGAGTGGTTACTATGCTGGACTTATTGCTTGGCCATTTAAAAAGAAAAGCATGGATATAACAATAGTTGCAGTGGATGGTGCTGGCAATAAATCCGAAAAAAGTGTGAGGTTTCCAGTAATCAGAAGGGATTATAAAATCTCCAGAATTAGACTCTCTGATAGATTTATAGATGGGAAGATAGTGGATGTGGCATCAACGGATGAAAAAGCATCACAGGTTAAAAACAGACTCAGTAAGTTCCGAGCAGTCAATGAGGGAATGAGGATTGGTAATGAGAAATTGATACACAAATATTCTAGGGCTTTTGATGAAAACAGCACTCTCAAAGAGTGGAAGATTAAACCATTTTATCCGATGAAGAGTGCCAAACTGGTAGCAGATTTTGGTGGGAAAAGGTTGTACTATTACAAAAGTCCAAAGCAGGTAGTCTCTCACTCGTATCATGTTGGATATGACTTGGCAAGTGTTGCAGAGGCACCAATAAAAAGTTCAAACTCTGGAACTGTTGTCTTTGCGGCGTATAATGGCATATATGGAAATATGCCATTAATTGATCATGGACTTGGACTCTTTACTCTCTATGGACACAGTACAGATTTACTTGTTGAACCTGGAGATAAAGTTGAGGCAGGGCAGGTTATTGCACATAGTGGCAAAACTGGGCTGGCACTAGGCGACCACACTCACTTTGGTATTTTGCTACAAGGGGTTGAAGTTTGGCCAATGGAGTGGATGCAAAAGAATTGGATTAAATCGCATATCGATGATGTTTTTAAAAAAGCTGATAAGTATATAGAGCAGCATAGATTGGCAAAGTAGATAGTTTGAACCAGCGCACGATACGAAAAAGAACAGAAGCGATAGGAATAGGATTACACAAGGGAAATCCAGTACGTTTAGTATTGGAGCCACTGCCAACGGATAGTGGTATAGTGTTTTACCGTACCGATACTGGTGTTAGCATACCACTGGGTGTGGATACAGTGGTAGATACCAAGATGGCTACTGTTATAGGCAGAAACAGTAGCTTTATCTCTACCATAGAACATTTATTGTCTGCTATCTACGCATATGGGATTGACAATATTAGAATTAGTGTAGATAGTGATGAGATACCAGTCATGGATGGTAGCGCAATATCTTTTTGTATGCTGCTGGATGAAGCAGGAACTGTTATTCAAGATAGACCTAGAAAAATTCTAAAAATTAAAAAAATCATAGAGATAAAAGAGGGTGAAAAATTTGTACGACTAGAACCAGATACGTGCAGCAGTTTTAACTTTGTCATAGAGTTTGCGCATCCGACTATTAAGAGGCAGACGCATGAGTATATTTTTAGCAAAGAGTCTTACCTGGATGAGATTGCACGAGCTAGGACATTTGGATTTGCTAAAGATATCCAGTATCTGCAAAGCAGGAGACTTGCGCTAGGTGCGAGCTTAAAAAACGCTATTGGATTGGATGAGAGAAGAGTGCTAAATACAGAGGGGCTGAGGTTTGACAATGAGTTTGTTAGGCATAAGATTTTAGATGCCATGGGAGATATGATGGTTGCAGGTCATTTTATTTTGGGCAAGTATACGGCATTTGCTGGTAGCCATGACCTTAATCACAAACTAACGGTAGAACTTTTTTCTGATAAGAATAATTATGAAATTATAGAGCAATCTGATCGATCAAGAGAGGTTAGTGTTGCCTAAAAATATACTTTTAATAAATCCTATCTCGATACCCTTGAGCCTAGGAATCTATGAGGATGATGCATTGCAAGAGGAGTTTGTTCTGGAGGGAATGGTATCTGATGTATTGCTAGATAAGGTCGATGGGATCCTAAAGAATCATAGTATAGATGAGATTATATATGTTAATGGCCCAGGAACTCATATGGCTACAAAGCTGACATATGTAATGCTAGAGAGCATTAGGATTACCAAAGGAATAGAATTTTTTGCATGTAGTGCATTTGAGCTAAATGATAATGCTCCAGTCAAAGCGATAGGCAATCTCTATTTTACCAAGGAAAAAGTGACTATAATTACTCAGAAGTTTAGTGAAAAACTAGATCAGATATATAAAATGCCAAAAATGCTAAGTAGCATCTCTTTGGAGAGTGATAGAAAACCAAATTATATACTGCCAGCAGTACAAAGGTAAAAAAATTGTTAATATCAGTACCGGCAACAAGTGCCAATCTGGGCCCTGGGTTTG
>CAYWGB010000107.1:0-3934 GCA_964457825.1 uncultured Campylobacterales bacterium
CCTACGACCAATAGGTTCACCTTGCTTTTCTCGTTCGATTTCTTTTTGTCATATTTTATAGTATTAAGTACTTTGGTTTGCTTTTTGTTGTCTTGTTGGCTTGTTTTACCGTCAATACAGTTCAAATCAACCCATCTTTGAGCCGGTTGCTCACCATTGATGACAACAAGGTACTGGCCTTTATGCTTTTTGACGATCCTGTATGTTCCTTTGTCTCCTAGGATGACTTGATGTGTATTTTTTGTATGCTTCATATTGTTATATGCCTCACAACTTTTTGCATATGCTGCTGGCGACATTAGCAGAAGGCATGTCAGTATTCTATTCATAATATTCCTTTGTGTGTGTTATTATATAGCTTGTAGCTTAAGAATCTTTTGTCTCTTTATAGACTGGATCTCCAGCAAGAAGCCCAGCTTCATACAAAAATGGTGATGGCTTAAATGATATTTTTTTCACCTTGTCGTATCTAGCATATGACAAAAATAATTTATCTCTCGCTCTTGTGACAGCGACGTAAAATAGTCTTCGCTCTTCGTCGATACCTTCACCGCTCTTATTCATGAGCTTGTGATTTGGAAATCTGCTATCCATCAAATCTACAACAAAAACGTTATCAAACTCTAGCCCTTTGCTAGCATGGACAGTAAGCAGATTAACGCCCTCGCCTTCACTTAGTTCGCCACCCCCCAATACCATCGCATTTACAAATCTAGATAACTCTTTATATCCTGTCGAAAGATTTAGCAATAAAGATGCTTTTCTTGCGATTCGCTCATGTGCCTCTTTTTTACGCTGTGCATCAACTTCTCCACTTTTAAGTCTGCCTCTTTGTGTCGACAGAAGATCGCATATATATCGATACAGCCCAGAATCAATAACTTTTGCCAAGATATTTTTTGGATTTTTTTTAGAATCAAGTGACGCAAGTAGCTCATAATAGAGCATTAAATACTTTACACCATCGTCGGTGATTTTAGGGTACTTTAGTATCGGGTGAGACCTTAGGTTATGGCTCATGTCTATTTTGGAAAATCTACTGACTGAACCAATTTCCATATCATCATCAAACAACCCTAGCTGAAGATTTTTATTTGGGTTGAGCTTCGGAAGCTCGAAAACAGTAGGATTAAGAATACCTTCAAGTGCGTCACCTTGTCCAAAATGAGTAAAACAGGTGAACATATCTTTGCACAATGCTGCCCCAAGTCCTCTTCCATATTCGAAAATATGAATAAATGCCATCATATCCTTTCTGTTAACCAGCAACATACAGAAGTCAAGCAAGAACTTGATCTCTTTTGCCTCAAAAAAACTTGTTCCTCCTTTGCGTTTACACGGAAGTCCCAACTCTCTCAGACTTGCTTCTATGCCGTCTGCACTTGAGTTATTTCGAAAAATTACTGCTATTTTATCATTTGGAATCTTTGACTGCTTGATTCCTAGCGATATGGATTTGTATTGCTCAAATAGCTCCTCATACTCTAGAAGCTTGGGTCTTGTTGCATCACCTGTGCGGCCAACCTCTAGAGTCTTTGGATATATCCTCTCGTTTCTCTCTATAACCCTATTGGCCAACTCAAGTATCGGACCTGTAGATCGATAATTTGTCTTTAGAGTGAAGATGTTAGCATCTGTGTATCTGGTAGCAAATGTAGCTATATTTGCAATATTTGCTCCATTAAAGGCGTATATGCTCTGATCATAATCACCAACACAAAATAGAGACTTTGGTTTGAGTGAATCAATCAGTCCGCTCTGTAGTGTATTTGTATCCTGATACTCATCAACAAGTACTTCGTCAAATTCACGGCTATTTGTTTTTAAATATTTATTAATATGTAAAAGCAAATCATTGAACGACAGAAACCCATACCCCTCTTTTGTTTTTTCAAATTCATCACATATATCCAAATAGATATCCATCAAGGTTTCATGATCTGGGTACCTCTGCAAGAACCACTTCTCGAAACTATCCAGTGAGGCATTTTGATATAGTGTATACTGCTCATATAAATAATTTGCAGAGAATGGCTCTATATCACTTTTGAGTCTTGCAAATTGCCGCTTCTCATATATACTCCTAAAAAGCGTCTTAAGCTCACCTGGCTGCTTGAGTGATACTCTAGGGTATATCTCTTTGAGCCATTTAAAGCAGACTGCATGAAATGTGCCAGACTCTATGAGATTCAATGTCTCTTTGGGGAAATATGCCTCCAGTCTCGCCAACATCTCACCAGCAGCTTTATTTGTAAAAGTTAGCAGAAGTATCTTCTCTGGCCTTATTCCGTGCTCTAAGAGATGGACTATTCTTCCTACTATAGTGGATGTCTTGCCAGTACCTGCACTTGCTATGACTAGATTGTGACCACTTGGAGCTTGTACAGCCGCACGTTGTTCGCTATTTAGATTATTAATAAAGATACCCTCAGGATTAGTTTGCAAGTAAAGTTGTGTTACTTATTTATTGATTGTGATTATAGCAAGATATGTGAAATAAATGTTATATTTGTGGTGTTTTGGGGCAACAATGTGCCAAAACTCTAAAAAAGTGTATCAGCGGGCTTGATTTTATCCAGTAGCTCTTTGTAGTGCTCAAGGTTTTGAAATGCCTTCTCATATCTCCACCTTAAAACAAACTCCATAATATCACTCTTAAGTGTCTCTTCTAATTTTTCTGCTTTTCCGAAATAGCTCAAGGAGATATTTTTAGCTTTTTTCTTTCCATTTTTATCTGGCTCATAAGTAATAGCTATTATCTGGGTATACTTCCCCTCTCTGATTTCACCAAAATCATCCTCTTTGAGACCAATTCCACTGATGTTCATGGCTTTATATATAAAAATTTGATCAAAATCTGGTGCTTTCTCGTCGATCTCTAGCTTTTTGTAGAGTTGTGCCACTCTATGGATATTGGCAGCTCTCGTCTCATCTTGCTTTTCGTCAATATCCATATTTTCTATAATACTTTGTGCTATTCTCGCACATTCGATACTGTCATCAATACCAGATTCTATAATCTCTTCTTCTGCTGAGTCGTTACCGGTGGATTGTATTCTTGTTACTTTTATTTTGGGCTCTTCGGCTGTCGTAAGCTTCTCTTCTAGCTTACTATTTAATGCTTTGAGTCTATCAAGTGTATCACTCATATGCTCTCCAGACCCCTTTTAAAGGGATTAATTTATTATATTAATTAATTTGAATATTAAGAAATATCTAATATGTGTCAAATTGTTAATAGAATATTACACTAAAAAATATTAAACTTATATTAAGATATATCAAACGGCCAATCTTTTCCTATTTATTAGACTTAATATCAGTATGGTAAAATGGTATAAAATAAATAGACAAGGAATAACCGACTATGGATTATCTAGAGATACAAGGCGAAGCAAAACTGAGCGGAAACGTTGCAATCAGTGGCGCCAAAAATGCTGCACTACCTGTGATTGCGGCAACCATACTTAGTGACAAGCCCCTACTTTTGACAAACCTGCCTGACGTTGTTGATATAAGAACACTTTTAAAACTATTAGTAATGCTAGGAGGTAGCGTAGAACATAACAGTAGCACCGCTAAGGTAGATAACTCGAGCATAAGCTCCACAAAAGCGGTATACGAAATCGTATCTCAGATGAGAGCATCCATATTAGTGCTTGGGCCTTTGTTGGCTAGATTTGGTGAGTGTGAGGTTAGTTTGCCTGGTGGATGTGCCATAGGCCAAAGACCCATAGATCTACACTTGAAGGCTCTTGAATCTATGGGAGCCAAAATAGAGATAAAAGCTGGATATGTTAGGGCTGAGGCACCTCATGGGCTTAAAGGAGCCAAAATTATATTTGACAAGATTACTGTTGGGGGCACAGAAAACATAATTATGGCTGCATGCTTGGCACATGGCACTACTCAGATTATAAATGCAGCAAAAGAG
>CAYWGB010000108.1:0-3917 GCA_964457825.1 uncultured Campylobacterales bacterium
TGTTTATCATTTGAGGCAACTCGTCTAGTCTCTTTTTTCTCATTGTTTTGCCCCATGGGAAAACCCTATTATCATTTTTTGAGGCAAATTTGATACCATCTTTTTCGGCATCCATAACCATACTGCGAAATTTTATACATTCGAACTCTTCGGCTTTTTTTCCTACTCGTAACTGTTTATAAAGTATAGATCCAGATGATTCTCGTCTAATTTTAAAATAGCTATGTAGCATCATCGGCCAAGATAGAAGAGATAGTAAAAATATACCAGAGAAATCAATCAGTGCTTTCAAGATACTCTGTGTCCAGGTATATGGTTGGATATTCTGTAGATAGCTTAGGTCATTGTTGTCGTAGTCTATGAAGCATTTGCAAAGATGAGTTTCCATAAAGTTTTCAAGTGTCATATATTTGACTCCTGATAATTCCAGCCTGGTGAGTAGCGAGACGATGGAGTTGGGTACTTTTGCTTTTGTGTTAAGGACTATTAGCTTTGCATTTCCCTTATCTGCAAGATCTATCAACGTTCTTATTGTTGCTTCAGGTGTTTGCTGTTTGTAGTCTATGAAATTTATTTTGCCAAACTTCTCTTCGATGAGAGCAATCTCATTATCCATAAAAGTATATCGACTCCCTAAAATAACCATAAAATCCTCAGTCTGACTTTTTTCATCTATGTGATTGTATCAAAGATGCGATTAAAGGTAAGGTTCGGTTTTCCTGTTATCTCATTCACAATCTTTAGCATGAAATTTGCGCTCTTTTTTGCCGAGCTTTGCAAAAACTCATCAAAGTCAAATCCGGCATCCATGTTGGCGGTGTCGCTGATGGCTCTGAGTATCAAGAATGGTACGTCAAGTGCATCACACACTACTGCGACTGCGGCACCCTCCATCTCTATGGCATCGGCTTGATAGGTGGATTTTATAAACTCCTTGGATGTTGAGGAAGCTATGAACTGGTCACCTGTAGCTATGGTGCCAGACTGTATGGGTAGAGATAGATGCTGGGCCACTCGTGTAGCTATCTGGTTGAGGGTTGGGCTTGAGTGTATGAAGGTTTGGCTTTCTGGTATAAAACCATGAGGATGGCCAAATGCAGTGATATCTACATCGTGTTGACACAGTTTGTCTGCGATTATGAGATCACCTATATTTAGAGCTGGATTGATTGCCCCTGCAACACCGCTAAAAAGTAGTATATTGCAGCCAAATTTTTCGATGAGAGTTGTGGCTGTGAGTGTGGCAAAGACTTTGCCTATCTTTGAGTAGGCTACGACTATTTGGCTGCCGTTGTACTCAAGCTCGTAATACTCGTTTTTGGCATATTTTGTGAGCTTGTACTCTCCAAAAAGTTCTAGTAGTGGCTCTATCTCTTCTCTCATGGCTCCCATGATAGCTATTTTGTTTGGTCGTTTCATCTTGGCTCCTAATCTGGTGGCATATAATTTTTGTTTTTCTCTCTCTTTTTTACTGCAGCTTTGGCTTTTTTCTGTTTCTCTTCGAGCTCTATAGCATCTTTTAACTCATCTTCTCCATCGAATCTAGCGGCATCTATGAACTTGGACTCATCGTCAAATTGTCCTGTTCTGATACCCCACAGTAGGGCGATCAGACCAAAAGCACCCAAAAATGTAGAGATCCCAATCATCATCATCATTACCGAACTACTCATCTTTGAATCCTATCCTGAAAGAATTTATCACCACCACCAGAGAGCTGAGGCTCATGGATATGGCAGCTATGAGTGGAGTGACATAGCCCATAATCGCCAAAGGGATGGTAATAATATTGTATATTATAGAGAAAGTTAGATTTTGTTTTACTGCTAGAAAAGTACGTTTGGCGATGGTGTATGCATCATCGAGCGCTTTTAGCTTGCTATCTAGCAACACCACATCACTGACCTCTATAGCAATGTCTGCACCGCTGCCCATGGCTATTGCTATGTTGCTTTTGGCTAGGGCTATGGCATCGTTTATGCCGTCTCCTGCCATGACGACTATTTCTGATTTGTCTAAAAAATCATCAACATATCGAGCTTTGTCAGTTGGTAGCAAGGAGTGGTGGAACTGGTCAATACCTACTTTGTCAGCTATTAGTTGGGCACTGTTTTGATGGTCACCTGTGAGCATCACGACTTTGATGTTTTTGGATTTTAGCTTGGAGATAGTCTCTTTTGCATCTGGTCTGATCTGGTCGTTGAGCTTGAAGATGGCCACTATTTGACCATCAATAGCGAATGCATATATGCTGTGGTCACTATGGATACTGCACGGTATCTCAAGCTCACTCATAAGGGTTGGACTTCCACCTGCTATGGCGGTGCCATTGAGAGTGGCTGTGATACCTTTGGCTTGGATATTATGAATATTGCTTAATTCGATCTCTTCTTGTGACTCTGGATAGTTTGCGGTGATGTAACCAGATATACTTTTGCTGATAGGGTGGTTAGAGCTTTGGGTGAGGGCGAGTAGTATCTTTGAATCGAATCCGTCTAATATCTCGGCATTAACTACGTGCGGTTTGCCCTCTGTGATGGTTCCCGTTTTGTCCAACGCAAGGAGGGTACTTTTTGCCATGGTTTCTAGCATGCGTGACTCTTTAAAAAGTATGCCTCTCTTGGCTGCTTTGGAGACTCCTATGAGCGTCGCCATGGGTGTGGCAAGTCCCAATGCGCATGGACAGGCGATGACTATGACTGATATAGATACTATAAGGGCGTGTTCGAAATCACCTCCAAGTAGATACCATGATGTAAATGTGAGAATGGCTATGAGTAAAACAGTTAGTGAAAAATAGCCAGAAATTGTGTTGGCTAGCTGTTCGATGCGTGGCTTTTTTGTAATGGAATCGCTCAAAATCTCTGTGATTGTATGTAGGAGTGATTGGTTTGCTGGCTTGTCGACTTTGTACCTAATAAGAGAGTCCAGGCATATGCTTCCACTTAGTATCTCATCGTCTATCTGCTTGTATACGGGCTCATTTTCTCCAGTAAGAGAACTCTGGTCAAACGAGGCTGCACCTGTGGTGATGGTGCCATCTAGTGCTACCTTGTCGCCAGGCTTAAGCTCTATAATGTCTCCTATTTGTATGTTCTCGATACTTACGAGGGATCTTGTGCCATCTTGTACAATGGTAGCTTCTGTTGGCATCGTACCTATGATTTTGTCCATTGTGTCACTAGCAGTTTTTTTGCTGAGAATTTCTAGATATTTGCCTACCAAAACAAATGTAATAATCATAGCAACTGAATCAAAATATACTTCACCATGGTGGGTAATCATGGCATAGATTGAGTAGATGTATGCTAGCAGGGCACCACTTATGACTAGCAGATCCATGTTGATAAATCTATTTTTTAGACCATAATAAGCCCCACGGAAAAATATCCATCCACTATAAAATAGTACAGGGGTAGCAAGTACGAACTCTGCAATATTCAAGATGTTTTTATGTTTGGGGTCGATACCGCTAAAATATCCAGCATACTGAGCGATGGCTAGCCACATGATATTCATACTAGAGAATACACCAACTAGGATACGTGAATAGTATTCATTGCGAGTTTTGATTGCTGAGTTTTCTTGGTGTGTTGGGTCGTATGGATATGCGTTGTATCCTATGGATCTGATGGTTGTAATGATTTGCGATAGTGAGATTTGTTCATGGTTCCATGTGATCTTGGCTTTGTTTGTGGAGTAGTTGATTGTGGCATCTATTATGCCATCTGTCTTATGAAGAACTTTTTCATTGAGCCATACACAAGCTGAGCAGTGTATCCCTTCGATAACGAGGTTTATCTGACTGAAGCCATCTGGAGTGGTAGTGACATACTTGGTGCGAAAACCCTCTAAATCATATTTTGCCGTATCATCATCGGGTATTGCGGCAGGTGTTAGAGTCTGGGCACCTCGTT
>CAYWGB010000109.1:0-3897 GCA_964457825.1 uncultured Campylobacterales bacterium
GATGACATCATGCACTGGCTTGACATCTTTGCCAATGGCGTGACAGAGCATTTAAGCCCTGAGCAGTTTGAAACTTTTAAAGTGGAGTGTCGAGATATTTTGAAAGAGAAGATATATAGTGAAGAGAAGGGGTGGATGATAGATTATGTGCGTTTGAGACTCAAAGCGATAAAACGTATATAAGCGAAGTATGTTAAGCACTAACTTGATAAAATACACCCTAAATCACAAGGCTGCAAACAATGAAAGAGAGTAAAGATTTTTTACGAAGAGAGGTCGAGCAAGACCTCAAATCAGGCAAGTATCAAGAGATAGTCACGCGTTTTCCTCCTGAGCCAAATGGGTACCCTCATATAGGGCATGCAAAGTCCATCAGCATCAATTTCGGCATAGCCAGAGAGTATCAAGGTGTCTGTAATCTACGGATGGACGACACAAATCCCGCTACAGAAGATACACAGTATGTAGAAGCACTCAAAGACGCTGTGCTATGGCTAGGTTTTGAGTGGGAGGGTGATGTACGTTTCACATCGGACTATTTCAACAGGCTATATGAGTATGCAATTAAACTCATTAAAATGGGGAAAGCCTATGTAGACAGTACTGATGAAGAGCAGATGCGTGAGCTTCGTGGCACTGTTAAACAAGCAGGTAGACGTAGTAAATTTGCCAATCGTAGTGTCGAAGAGAATCTTGAGCTATTTAAAAAGATGAAAAAAGGCGACTTTAAAGATGGAGAGCATGTCTTGCGAGCAAAAATCGATATGGCATCACCCAACATGAAACTCCGAGACCCACTGCTGTATCGTATCCGTCATGCGCACCATTTCAGAGCAGGAGATGAGTGGTCGATATATCCTATGTATGATTTTGCTCATTGCATATCTGATTATATTGAAGGAGTGACACACTCGATGTGTACACTAGAGTTTGAAAATAACCGTGTGATATATGATTGGGTTCTGGATACATTAGAACTCGACCCGCCTAGGCCATATCAGCATGAATTTGCAAGACTAGCCCTGAGCTATACTGTCATGAGTAAACGAAAGCTACTTGAGCTAGTAGAAAAAGGCTTGGTAGATGGCTGGGATGATCCTCGTATGCCTACCATTGCTGGTTATAGAAGACGAGGTTACACCCCAGAGTCGATACTGAACTTTGCAGAGAGCATTGGAGTCGCCAAAGCCAACTCGATGGTCGACGTGGCTCAGCTAGAGTTTGCCATCAGGGATGATTTGAATCAAAAAGTGCCAAGAGTTATGGCAGTTATTAATCCTCTCAAAGTCACCATAGAAAACTATGATGGAGGCGAAGAGCTAGAGGCTAGCTACTATCCCCATGATGTCCCCAAAGAGGGCACAAGAAAGCTGCCTTTTTCAAAAGAGCTATACATAGACCGCGAGGATTTTTGTGAAAACCCGCCAAAGGGATATTTCCGTCTGACACCAGAGCAACCAGTGCGACTAAAACATGCCTATATCATCAGTTGTCAAGAGATAATCAAAGATAGCGATGGTAATATTGTCGAGATTATAGCCAGGTATCATCCCGATTCAAAAAGTGGTTCTGACACCAGTGGCATCAAGGTCAAAAGTGCCATTCAATGGGTCGAAGCCAACAGCGCCAAGCAAATAGAAGTACGCCTCTATGATCGACTTTTCAAGAGCGAAGCACCACAAGGAATCGAAGATATTAATCCTAACTCATTACAGATTATAAATACCGCACTTATCGAGCCAGCAGTAATTGAGAAAAAACCAGATGAGAGATTTCAATTTGAGAGAGAGGGTTATTTTTATACCGATCCTATAGACTACTCTGACAAGAAGCCTGTCTTTAATAAAATTGTAGGACTTAAAGACTCCTGGGGCAAAAAATCAAAGCCAAAAAATACTCAAAAACCAGAGCCAAAAGCAATACAAATAGATGGAGAAGTAGAGCCCATGAGTGCCCATGAGCAAAAGCTCTTTGACTACTACACTACACAACTGCAGCTCAATAATGAAGTTGCAAATACGTTAGCCAGAGACAAGCAGTTGTCTGACTTTTTTAAAGAAGCCATGAGTCACTCCGACAACCCAGTAGCCATAGCCAATATGGTTGCCAACGAAGTAGCAAAAGAGCTCAAACATACAAGCATTAATGAGCTAAAATTTACCCCAGAGCACATCTCCAAGCTCATAGAAATGATAGATAACGAGACCATATCTACCAAGATAGCCAAGCAAGTTTTTGAAGAGATGCTAACTTCAGGTGACGACCCAGAGCAGATAGTCCAATCCAAAGGCTTAGTCCAAATAAGTGACCCAAACATCATCCAGCCAATCATAGATGAGGTCATAGCCTCCAACCCAGAAAACTTAGCCAAATACAAAGCAGGCAACACAAAACTAGCAGGCTTTTTCATAGGACAAGTCCTAAAAGCCACCAAAGGAAAAGGCAACCCACAAGTAGTAAACCAGCTCGTTGCAAAGGCACTTGAGTAAGCTTTGGTGACTATTGCATAAAGACAAAATACAACACATGTAAGCTTGCCAATATAAAGGTACAAAAAATGAAACTACCTCCCATCATACGAACCATCTCAACCCAACTAAGAGCTCAAGATGCCAAAGCTATTGTGGTGGGTGGTTCGGTGCGTGACTATTTTTTGGGTTTGCCTATCAAGGACTATGATGTTGAGGTGTATGGACTTGATAGCATGGAGGAGCTAGAGAAAATTTTATCACACTACGGCTCTGTAAATTTAGTCGGCAAGAGTTTCGGGGTGCTCAAGTTTGTGCATGAGGGAGAGGAGTATGATTTCTCTTTTCCGCGTATCGAAACAAAGACGGGCAAGGGACACAGGGGCTTTGATATATCAGTTGATGGTAGTCTCGATTTTGAGTTAGCATCAAGGCGTAGGGATTTTACACTAAATGCTATCGGGTATGATGTGGAGCAAAAAGAGTTTATAGACCCTTTAGGTGGATTAGAAGATATCAAAAACAAGCAACTTTGTCATATCGATGATGAGACTTTTATAGAGGACCCTTTGCGTGTCTATAGAGCAGTGCAATTTGTGGCAAGGTTTGGTTACGTATTGGCGCCCAAAACTATGGATCTTTGTCGGCAAATGGTGACGGATGGCATGTTGGATGAGCTTCCCAAAGAGCGAGTCTACGCAGAGTGGCAAAAGCTACTGCTCAAAGCACCCAAGCCATCACTTGGCTTTGAGCTTATGCGAGAGCTTGGAATCTTGCACAGATATTTCCCTGAGCTTCATGCACTCATTGGTGTCCCTCAGTCGCCGATATGGCATCCAGAAGGAGATGTCTGGGTGCATACGATGATGTGTGCAGATCAGATGAAGGGGATACTAGATAAACACTTGCACATGGATGAGAAAGAGAAGCTTAGATTTATGTTTGCCATTTTGAGTCATGATTTAGGAAAGGCAACCACCACAACCATAGAAGAGGATGGTCACATCAGATCCATAGGACATGAAAGAGCAGGGCTACAGCCTACTGAATCATTGATGCTTAGACTCACAAGCGAGCATGATTTCATACTGAGCCTGTTGCCTCTAGTAGAGCATCATCTCAAGCCATCACAGTTTTACGCAAATAAAGCAAAAGCACCAGCTATACGTAGACTGGCTACGAAAGTAAAGATAGCCGATCTTGTCTTGCTAGCTGAAGCAGATTTTTTAGGTCGCACGACTAAGGAGTCATTAGAGGGCATATACCATGCAGGTGGATGGCTTTTAGAAAAGTCCAGAGAGTTACAGGTAGAGCAAAAACCGCTGAAAAATCTCCTACAAGGGCGTGACTTGATAGAACTAGGAGTTGAGCCATCACCTCAATTTAGGGTTATGCTAGATGATGTATATGAGCAGATGCTCCAAGGCAA
>CAYWGB010000110.1:0-3841 GCA_964457825.1 uncultured Campylobacterales bacterium
TCAGCATATGATTGCTAAAGTATTGGGCATATCTCAACCTGCTGTGAGTGGGGTGGTTAAGAGGAGTAGGGGGAGGTGACTTGTTGCTATTGGTTGGCAGCTAGAGCTAGAGATTGACTCCTGACGATGCAATCTGCAAAATAAATAATCTATAAAATTTCTATTTTGCTGACAACATCTAGGCCGAAACCAGCCAGACCTATGAATTCTGTCTCTTTGTTGGTGGTGAGTAGATTGATGTTTTTGATGCCAAGATCTTTGAGTATCTGTGCTCCTACTCCAAACTCTTTGGCCTGCTCACTTGAAATCACTTTTGTATCAAGGAAAACAAGGGTACCGCCATTGTTTTTGAGGTAATCTATCGAGTTGTTAAGAGCCGAAAAGCGTTTGTCATCTAAGACCAAAGAGATATCTGTGCTGATATTGTGGAATTTAACATTGGATGTTTCGTGGGTTTTGTAAAATTGAACCACTGTGTGGATACGCCCCAAGTGGTCACGATAAGTGATCTTTTCTACTTTGATACCACGAAGCTCTGTCTCGACTGCCTCTATGCGCTCTACAAGCTTTTCATTTGCTAATCGATACTCGACAATGTCAGAGATATAGACAATGCATAAGCCGTGTTTTTTGGAAAAAACTTTTAAATCATCCATGCGTGCCATGGTTCCATCGTCTTTGATAATCTCACATATTACGCCTGCAGGCGCTAGCCCTGCTAGTTTACATATATCTACAGAGCCCTCAGTATGCCCCGTACGCACAAGTACCCCACCATCTTTGGCTATGAGTGGAAATATATGCCCGGGACGAACAAAGTCTGAAGCTACGGTTTGAGGAGATGCAAGCCTGACTATACAGTCATCTCTTTCAAATGCTGATATTCCTGTGGTTGCTACCGTGGAGTCGATAGAAACTGTAAAAGCAGTCTCGTGATTGGAGATATTATTTGTGACCATAGGTAGTAGGTCTAGCTTGGTAGCTATCTCTTTCGTAATAGGCGTGCATATGAGTCCTCTGGCCTCTTTCGCCATGAAGTTTACCATATCTGGAGTGGAAAAAGTTGCAGCGTAGACTAGGTCGCCTTCGTTCTCTCTATCTTCGTCGTCCATCATGATTATCATGCGACCACGCTTTATCTCTTCTATAGCAAATTCGACTCTTTTTATTGCTTCACTTGGCATGAATATATCCTCAAAATAGTATTGCTATTATTATAGCGTAGGTGTGGATAGAGTTAGATGTACTAAGTCATTAATGAATTTCCTATATAATCATTTTTATAATAAACATAAGGATATAAAATGAAACTAAAAATATTACTAATGGCCACAACATTATCGGTGAGCTCTATGATAGCTGCAGATATGAATGCCACAGCAAAACCGACCACAAAAGAAGAGGGGATTAAATATATTAAAATGTTAGGTGGGGCACTCAAAAAAGAGCTCAAGACACACATGAAAAAAGACCCTACTGGCCTAGATGCATTGGGATTTTGTACAGGTAGTGCTGACAGGATAACCAAAGAGGTTAATGCCAAGTTACCATCATATGCTAAAGTTAGACGAACAGCGTTGAAGTTGAGAAATGAGAGTGCAAACAAGGCCGATGAGATCGATGAGAAGATCATGAAAGGATATGAGGATGCGATCGCAGCCAAAACTTTTACTCCCAAAGATATCAAAGTAGTTGAGGACGGAAATGTGACTAGGGTCTATAAGCCATTGATAACGAAGCCTGTCTGCTTGAAATGTCACGGTTCGAATTTATCTCCTGAAATCTCAAAATCGTTAAAGGGTGCATACCCTCATGATAAAGCTATAGACTTCAAAGAGGGTAGCCTAAGAGGTGTGATTGTATCCGAGATCAAAAAGCATCAGTAGGGTTTATGCTTTGTAGATAGGCTGCTTGAGTTGCCGGTATCTACTGAGTTTGGCAGTCTGGTGCAGTCACCCAAAACGAGATAGCGGCTTGTTGGTCTTGGCTATCTATGACTTTGATGTTGTGGGCGCCGGTAGTGAATTTCAGTGTTGTTTTGGTGGGATTGATTTTTTCACTTGGTCTATCATCAATATAGCTAAATAGCGGAGGTTTCGCATTTTTTAGCAACAGTGTGACATTTGCTTTGTGACAGCCAGCACTCTGAAAAATCGTATTATTTTTAGGATAGACAAAAGATAGTCTATTTTTCTCATAAATCTTTTTATCAAAATATTTCAAAATCTCTGGAGGATGCTGAGCAAGCAGTTGTCTGTTTAGATCCCAAGTCTTGATGCCGTGTAGATTGTCAATCATCTCAAATATCTCGAACATTTTAGGGGATGCTATTTTTCTGGCACTACTCTTGGTCACTGGCCTGTTGTTGGGATTGCCTATCCATACCCCTATAGTATAATCTTTACTGTATCCCATACTCCAAAAATCTCTATATCCATAGCTTGTCCCTGTCTTAAATGCTATATCTCCTCTTTGCATAATGACATTATTTGGTGGAGATATATCACTTAGGATTGTAGTAATTGTTTGTGCTGTTTTTGAGTCACAGAATATGATTTCTTTCTGCCTCTCTCCTTTTTTAAAAGTTATAGTTTTTCCAGTACCTCCATTGGCCAGGATGGTAAAAAGTTGCACATTATCCCATAGTGAGATGCCCAATCCTCCCAAGGCGACGGGTAGTGTGGCTTTTTTTCTCGGAATGGATATGTTTGCATCTGCTCTTATTAATCTATCTATAAAATTTTCGGCACCGACTTGCTCTAGTATCTTTACTGCTGGAATATTTAGCGATTTTTGTAGAGCCTTGGCAACTGTAACCTCTGCACTATATTTGCCGTTGAAATTGTGGGGATGATAGTTACCTATTTGTATCTCTTCATCTAGAATGATGGTGTTTGGATGGATAAGTTTTTTTTCAAATCCCAATGCATATATAAATGGTTTGAGGCTAGAGCCCGGAGATCTTGATATCCGTGCCATATCTATGTATCCAGAAACGCCTTTTGCAAATATGTTTGCACTGCCAAGATATGCTCTGATACTACTAGTCTTGTTATCTACGATTATTGTAGCTAGCGTGGCACCTTTGGGTAGTGTGTGTAGCGTCTGCTTTGCCCATCTTTGTATCTGGATTTGAAGGGCCATGTCGATGTTGGTGTCGATAGTAGAGTGGTTGCTATCACGCAGTAGATTTGTGGCTAGATGATAGCCTACTCTTGGGAATTTGTTGCTTTTGGATGTTAGTGGCTCTAATAGGGCTTGGTTGTATAGTTTGTCATTTAAAAGTCTGTTTTGATAAGCAAGCAGTAGAACTCTGTTTCTGGCCTTTGTGGCTTTTTTTGTATCTCTGATTGGGTTGTAAGCGATTGGATTTTTTGGTATGGTTGTTAACAGGGCTGATTGGCCAGGAGTGAGTGTTGATGGAGTCTTGCCAAAGTAGTACCAGCTAGCCGCTTCTATACCCTCTATATTACCACCGTAGGGTGCCAGTGTAAGGTATGCTGTCAAAATCTCCTCTTTGCTATGGTGGAGCTCCAGCTGTAATGCACGAACTATCTCTATGAGTTTTGAAGTGATGGTTCTTGGCTTTGGTTCCAGCATCCTTGCTAGTTGCATTGTTATAGTTGAGCCTCCCGAGGTGATGCGCCCATTTTTCATTAGCTGCCAAGAGGCTCTTGTGAGCGCCAATAAGTCTACACCATGATGCTCATAAAATCGCCTGTCTTCGAATGCTAATAGCATATTTAAGTATATGGGATCGGTGCTGTTAAGATCTGCTTTCAGGCGCCATTTTTGTGTGCTGTTGAGCGTGACAAATAGCATCTTGCCATCCTTGTCAGTA
>CAYWGB010000111.1:0-3790 GCA_964457825.1 uncultured Campylobacterales bacterium
ATATCCTAGAGGGTGAGAGACGACCGGGGCATTTCGATGGGATGCTCCAAGTAGTGATGAAACTACTAAACCTAGCCAAGCCAGATAGAGCCTATTTTGGCAAAAAAGATGCTCAACAACTCTCGCTCATTTCTCAAATGGTTAGAAACTATTTTTTGGATACTCAAATCATAGCATGCGAGATAGTCAGAGATAGTGATGGTCTAGCGTTGAGCTCTAGAAATACGTACTTGGATGATACTCAGAGAAAACAGGCATTGTCCCTCTCTCGATCTTTAAAAAAAGCTACTCATATGGTGATGGCCAATGAGCTTGATACGGATGCTATAAGACTTAAAATGCTTGCTGTGCTAAAGGATGTCGACAGTGTAGAGTATGTAGCCATAGTAGATAGAGATTTTAACCAACTCGAAACAGTCCAGATAGGGAATAGTATCATACTGGTAGCTGCGTGGGTGGGCAAGACACGACTCATTGATAATATTTGGATTTAGAAAGGCTTCTGTTTTATATTAGTAGTGTATAATTTATCCAAAAATACTGGGAGATATATTGTTTACTCTTTTATCAAAATTCACATTGCGATTTTCTAGATACATCTTCGTACCTCTGCTTGGTATCGTATCTCTTTGGGTTATCTATTTCTTGCTATATGGAAACTTCCACAAGGTTGATAAAGATATATATCGTTCTGCACAACTGTTCTCTTTTAATATGCCATATTATGTAGAAAAATATCAAATAAAATCTATTTTAAATCTCCGTGGAGCGTCTACCAAGGAGTGGTATACCGACGAAATGTCCATATCCAGAGAGCATAATATCACACATTATGATTATGGTATAGGCGACAGGAGGATCGCTAGCACTGAAGAGATGAACCACATTGTCGACCTTATCAAGAGTGCACCCAAGCCACTATTGATACATTGTAAAGCTGGAGCAGATAGAACATCTTTGGCAACAGCACTCTACTTGTACAAAATAAAACAAGATAGTCACGCTTCTGACGCAATTTCACTCCTCTATGGACATTTTCCGTGGCTTGGCTCAAAGACAGTAGCGATGGATAAAAGTTTTAAAAAATTTATACAAGAAAATAATTAAAATCAAACTAAAAGAGTCTATCATGAAGATGAGTACTACTAAATTTATTGTTGTTATGACTCTAGTCAATATGGCGCTATACCATGTGCCACTATACCAATATGTCATTGCGCATCTCGATATCTCATCTTTAAATGGTGTATTGACATTTGCTTCTGTGCTCATCAGCATCTTTATTGGCACAATATTTCTCTTGTCTATTTTGGCACTTATCTCATCTAGGGTGCTTAAAATTTTTGCTGTATTTATGCCTATTGGTAACTCCATTGCACTATATTTCGTCGTAAACTACCATGTGATTTTGGATAGAACCATGATGGGCAATATATTCAATACCGATATGACAGAAACAGCAAACTTGTATCATCCTAAAATATTTATCTATTTAATCCTGTTGGGGATTATACCAGCACTGATTATCTCAAAAATTAAAATAGAAAAAACAACACGTATACGGCTCTTGTTTCGTACACTGATTATCCTGGTCGTGGGTATCTTCATGATGTATCTCAATGCTGCGACATGGCTATGGCTCGATAAAAATGCGAAACGTCTAGGAGGCATGACAATGCCTTGGTCGTACACTATAAATGCTATACGATACAAAGTCAAGGCCTTAAAACATAGCAAAAAACAGATACTACTCCCTTCTGCGACTTTTACCAGTAATGACAAGATGCTAGTTGTGTTAGTCATCGGAGAATCGGCAAGATCGGAGAACTTTTCATTGTATGGGTATGAAAGAGATACAAATCCTCTCTTGGAAAAAACCAAAAACATAAGTGTCTTAAAGGCGAGATCTACAGCGACATACACTACAGCATCAGTACACAGCATGCTATCCTATACTGGCTCCGATTCTGACGATTACGAGCCACTACCAAACTATTTACAAAGAGAGGGCGTGGATGTGTTGTGGAGAACCAATAACTGGGGGGCACCGACACTTCATGTAGGCAAAGTTGAAAAAGCAGGAGAATTGAGATCTCTATGCGAGAGAGATGACTGTGATCATGATGGAGTGCTATTGACTAACCTTGAAAAAGAGATTTTAAAGTCAAAGAAAAATAAAACTTTTGTTGTACTGCACACCAACGGAAGTCATGGGCCTACGTATTACAAGAAATATCCTAAAGCGTTTGAAGTATTTACACCAGCCTGCAAAACAGTCAACTTGCAGGCCTGTACCCAACAAGAACTTATTAATGCTTATGATAATACCATTTTATACACAGACTATTTTTTACATCAAACTATTACAATCTTGAAAAAGTTTAGCGATAGACCAACGATGCTAATCTATGCTTCTGACCATGGTGAATCTCTAGGAGAATATGGACTCTATCTACATGGTACCCCATACTCTATCGCACCTGATTTCCAAAAAGATATTCCATTTCTTATATGGGAGTCAGATAGCTTCCAAAAGAAAAATGGTGGCAAAATAGATACAGGAAGCAGTTACAGGCAAAATAATATTTTCCATACGGTTATGGGAGCTTTCGATATGAATAGTACGATTTACGATAATAAGCGAAATATCTTGGCTCGTTAGAGCCCTGCGTCTTTGATGGCCTCTGATTGTGCGTGAGCTGTGAGAGGCTCTATCACCTGCTCTAATAGTCCGTTGTTCATCACAGCATCTAGTGAATAGAGTGTGAGTCCTATGCGGTGATCGGTGATGCGATTTTGTGGGTAGTTGTATGTTCTGATTTTTTCTGATCTGTCGCCTGAGCCTACTTGGGCTTTTCGGTCTGCTGATGTCTCATCTAGCTGGGCTTGCATCTGTGCTTCGTATACTCTGGCTTTTAGGACTTTCATTGCTTTGTCTCTGTTTTTGTGTTGAGATTTCTCATCTTGGATTGCAGCCACTATTCCTGTAGGAATATGCGTGAGTCTCACGGCTGAATCGGTAGTGTTTACTGATTGCCCACCACATCCACTCGATCTATAGACATCCATTTTGATTTCATTTGGCTTGATGTCTACCTCAACATCGTCTACTTCAGGTATCACTGCCACAGTAATCGCAGAGGTATGCACGCGTCCTTGGGTCTCCGTATCTGGGACCCGTTGCACTCTGTGCACACCAGCTTCGTATTTAAACTGTGAATATGCACCATCGCCTTTGAGTAGCGCTATCATCTCTTTGTAACCACCTGCTGTGCCCTCAGATGAACTCATGATTTCAACTTTCCAACCCATATTTTCTGCATATCGAACATAGAGTTTAAATATATCCTCCACAAACAGTGCACTCTCGTCACCACCTGCTCCAGCTCTGAGCTCTAGATAGATATTTTTATCATCATTTGGATCACGAGGTATCATGAGGACTTTTATCTCCTCTTCGATACGAGGCAATATCGGCTCTAGTTCGGAGAGCTCTTCTTTTGCAAGTTCACCTAGCTCACTGTCGTTTAGCAACTCTTTGTTCTCTTCTATCGACTCTGCAGTTTCGATATATACTCTAGCCTTTTCTACTAATTTTGATAGTGAGGATTGCTCTTTGCTTAGCTCTGTCATCTGCTTGATATCGCTGCTGATTTCTGGCGTGCTTAGTAGAGTATTTATCTCTTCGTATCTATCTATAAAAGGTTGTAATTTGTCGCGGAGCATGTGTGTCCTAAGAGTTAAGTTGTTGCCACATTATGTGACAACTAGAGGCTTAAGCAGCTTCTAT
>CAYWGB010000112.1:0-3684 GCA_964457825.1 uncultured Campylobacterales bacterium
CATAGAATCTAGTGACCAACTCCATAGCCAGCTGCTCTTTTGCAACCTTGGGATGAACTTCACCATCGCCAACCTCTTTTTTCAAAGTAGCAATATCATCTAGAGACATCTTGCTTAGTAGCTCATAGTACCTCCACATAAGTTCATCATTTACAGACAATGTTTTGGCGTATATATCTTTTGGCTCTTCCGTGATTCCAATATAGTTATTGAGTGATTTGCTCATCTTCTGCACACCATCAAGCCCTTCAAGTATAGGCATCATCACGATAGCCTGCTCTTTGCCTGTACCGTATGAGCGCTGAAGGTGTCTACCCATTAGTAGATTGAATTTTTGATCTGTTCCGCCTATCTCAATATCACTCTTAAGTGCCACAGAGTCATACCCTTGCAGTAGAGGATAGAGAAATTCTGAGACAGATATACTCTGACCACCCTTGTATCTCTTTTCAAAATCATCTCTCTCTAACATTCTTGCTACATTGAATGTAGTAGCAAGTGCCACTAACCCCGAAGCACCCAATGCATCAATCCATTCCGAGTTAAACGATATATCAGTTTTATTGATATCCAATACCTTAAAGGCTTGATCTTGATATGTCTTAGCATTTTCAAGAATCGTATCCCTATCTAACACCTTTCGCGTCTCACTCTTGCCAGTAGGATCACCAATAGTAGCAGTAAAGTCGCCTATAAGCAGCTGTACTCTAGCCCCATGGTCTTGAAAAGTTCTAAGTTTTTGAAGCAGTACTGTATGACCTAGATGCAAATCTGCACCGGTCGGATCAAAACCAGCCTTAATAGTATATGTCGTACCATCATCATAAAATCTCTCAACCAATTTCTCGATCTGCTCCAGACCTATGATCTCTTCTGCGCCTCTTTTGATCTCTTCTAATGCATTTTTAGCTGACATATCTCTACTCCTTTATCTGTTGTAAGCATCATTTAGTGCCACAATCTCTAACAATTTAAACTCTATATTTAGACTCGATTCGATCTTGCTTCTATCATCTATTTTACTCTCAAGCTCTAGGTAGCAATACTCAGACTGCTCTGTCGTCTCTGCATTAAATTCTATGCGTGTTACATTGATACTCAAAGATCTCAATTTCTCTAAAAGTTTTACCAACTCACCAGTTTGATTAGCTAGGCTCACTATGATTCTATATCTATTTGCTTGCTTTTCAGTCCACTCTACATAAATCATTTTAGAGCCATTCATTATCTTATCATATGCATTCATGCAGAGTTTATTGTGTATTGTTACTATTTTTGAATCATAAAGAGCAACAATATCATCACCCATTTTAGGATGGCAACAGTGATCAAATTCCACAGTCTCTATGGGAACATTTGCAAAAAAACTCAAATGATCCACAACCTTAACAGATGGTTTCTTGTACCCTTTTTTGAGCACTTCCCAAAAACGAACAACTCTAATTTTTTCTGCTTTAGCTATGCGATTTATCTTCTCTTTTAGCGTATCCTTGTTGTGAGTTACAGTAAATATTGTATCATGAAAATCGTTTACCTTTACACTATTTTGCACAAAAGATACAGGCTTATTTAAAATCGTTGCTAGTATATTGCATCCCGCTTGATACTCTACTTCTCTAACTCTTTTTCTACAGACTGCCCTGATACCGCTTTTAGCTTTTGATGTTTTAACAGAATTTTCCCAAGAGCAGTGCAATCGAGGTGCTCCATCTGTAATGATATTCACCAAATCACCATTTCTAAGTATACTCAACAGTGATGATTTTTCTTTATTTATTAAAGCTCCTGTAGCTCTCTCGCCTATCTCCGAGTGTATCGTATAGGCAAAATCAAGAGCAACAGAATCTTTTGGCAGAGTCATATAGTCACCATTTGGAGTAAATACGGATATCTCCTCAGAAAAGAGATCACTTTTTGCTAGTTCATAGAACTCTTCTGCCGATTCGTTTTGGTAACTCAGACTTTTTAACCAGTCCATATTTACCTGATCTGCTCCAGATTTATATTTCCAATGTGCCGCCACACCATACTCTGCCATTTGATGCATCTGCTCAGTTCGTATCTGCGCTTCGACTATCCCATCCTTGCTAAAGAGCGTCGTGTGTATAGTCTTGTATCCATTCTCTTTAGGTATTGCTATATAGTCTTTAAAGCGAGCTATCAGCGGAGTATAATGCAGATGCAAAATCCCTAGAGTCTCATAACACTCCACGGGTTCTTTAACAATCACCCTTATCGCCAGCAAATCAAGCACCTCATCCATATCGATGCCTTTTCTTTGCATCTTGAGATATATTGAATAGAGATGCTTTACTCTGCCCACTATATCAAAGTTTTCCCAATGGAAGCCCGCTTTATGTAGCGTCTCAGATGCAGTCTCTATGAACCTATTTAGTTTGAGCTGTAAATTTTGACCATTGGCACTCATATACTGTTCTATTTTTTGATACTCATCTGGGTATATATATTTAAAACTCAAATCCTCTAAGGCATTTTTGATAACAGATATACCAAGCCTGTGTGCGATAGGGGCATATACAACCATGGTTTCTTTAGATATACGAAGCTGTTTTTCAGGAGGAAGTGCATCAAGAGTTAACATATTGTGCATGCGATCACAAAGCTTTATCACTAAAATACGCAAATCATCTATAGAGGCTACGAGCATTTTTCTAAAACTAAGTGCTGATTTGTTAATGGGTTCATTGGCACTAGAGGAGACTAACTCCTCATCGCGAATAGCATCTATTTTAGTCAACCCCTCAACGATATGCATCACATCAAAACCAAAAAGTTTTTCGATGCTCTCTGCTTCACACTCCGTATCTTCGATAACATCATGCAAAAGTGCTGATATCACCATGGTCTCATCACTACTCAGTGATGCTGTAATTCCCGCCACAACAATGGGATGGACTACATAAGGATCACCACTGCGTCTAGTCTGATTGGCATGTAGCCTAATAGATAGATCTATCGCCTCTTGTATCTTTGGTGTGATTTCAATATTATCAGATAAAAATTCTGCAGCTTCAGAAATCCTAGTGACATCTTGAGCTCTCTGTAATAAATCAACCAAGATCGAGACTTTATTTAAGAGAGACTTTTAATTTTCCCTCAGCTATCTCATGGAGCGCTATATCAGTTGGCTTATCATGCTTTACATCCATATCTACTAGTGGTGCTACCCCATCTCTGACTAACTGTTTTGCTCTCTTGCCAACTGCATTAGCTAACAAATATTTATCATTATCAACTGCCAACAACGCTTCTGCTACTACTTTTTCTAATCTCATCTATTACCTTTCTATTTTACTATTGAACACTCAGAGTTATCACCGCTTACGATTTTTGCAAGGCTACCCTCGTCAAACATATTACAGACTGCAATTGGCATCTTGTTCTCTTTTGCGAGTGCTATTGCTGTATCATCCATCACGCGTATATGCTCGCCAAGTGCTTTATCATACGATATTTCAGCCAACTTGACAGCATCATCAAACTTATTAGGATCCTTATCGTATATGCCATCAACTTTTGTGGCCTTTATGAGTATGCCAGCCTCAATCTCGTTGGCACGGAGTGTAGCCGCTGTATCTGTCGTGAAGTATGGGTTACCTGTACCACCAGCAAACACAACCACTCTGCCCTTTTCAAGATGCCTGAGATAGGTGAATCTTTTAT
>CAYWGB010000113.1:0-3673 GCA_964457825.1 uncultured Campylobacterales bacterium
CACAGTTTACTACTGTTACTACTGGTGCTGTATCACCTACGTTTACTTCTGTTCCGCCTAGGTTACAAGTTATATCGTTCTTAAATGTTACTGTTGACATTTCTATTCCTTTTGTTAATAATGTAAATGATAATATCTCATCTCGGATTAATTTAGTCTTAATTAAGCAGATTAAGTGTAGTATTAATTTTTAAAATAAAAATTATAAGGAAATTAAATGACAAGTATAACCATTAAGGATAAATATCCAGTACAGATGATTGAGATATTAAAAACAGAGTCTATATTTCAGACAGTATCAGAGATAGTAGATCATATAGAGGAGAAGGTCAAAGCACACCCTGTAGCCACATATATCGCAACATTTGACCACTATACGCATACTAAAGGTTTGCCAGAACATGCAATGAAGGCGGAAATTACGGATGCAAAAATAGCTATTTTCTGCTTTGGCAAAGAGTTGCCAGCAGCTCAAATGGCTGCCCTAAGACCAAGGAGTGTTGCAGTAGTAGATGAGGGAGACAAATTTATAATTTCATTCTTAGACGCACCAAATCCTCAAGCTCACGAGGCCATGATTGGTTGGGTGAAATCAATCATTAAGTAGGCACAATAAAACTTGCAAGACAGAGTTGAGCTCTGTCATGCATGCTACTCTTTTAGCTCATCTACTCTTGGATATATAAATACATTATTCACGTCCACGTTAATATTTTTCGGATCATCAACAGCATATGCTTTGATAGTAATTGGGATAGAGACATCCATCTTTGCATCTTTGGCCAATACATCTGCTGTACGCAGAATGACAACCTGTTTTGCTTTTGAACCTGCTGAGACCATAATGTGGTCTTTTGGCTTTTTGATAGTCACTTTTCCATCTGCACCGACTACATCAAAATAATACTCATGATCTTTTTTGTCTGTATTTGCAAAAAGGAATTTATAGTCATTTTCTACTATTTTGCCCGGCAATGTCTTGTATAGTCTATGTGACTTATTGATGGTTAATCCCATATTTTCCTGTCCACTGGCCACCATGATAAGCCCCACGATGGCAATAGCCAATACGCCTAGATATGCGATTGCTTTTGGTCTAGTAAAACTGGTTTTACCGTTATGGTGTAAGCCTTCCCTCTCGCTAGTCCACTGTATGAGACTAGGTCGATCAAATGCAGCCTGCACAGTCGTACATGCGTCTGCACACTCAAGACAGTTGATGCACTCAAGCTGTAGTCCCTTTCTGATGTCGATATGTGTTGGACACACGGTAACACAGCTCTCACATGCCACGCACTCAGCATTTGGTTCAACTGCCAAAAGATCCTTTTTCTTACTATAGACTTTGTGTCTATTGTCACCCTCTCCTTCGTATATCCCACCACCTCTTATTGGGTCATAAACGGCCATGATAGTATCATCATCATAAAGCACTGACTGCACACGGCTGTATGGGCAGATATAGACACAAAAATTCTCTTTGATAAATACAATATCAGCTATCAAAAATAGAGCTACACCAGTAAGTAGCCCCATCATCACAGGATGATCGGCTGGTGACTGGAGATAGTTGAAAAAATCTTCTGGTGGAACAAAATACCAAACGAAATCAGCTGCAGCTATAAATGCTAAAATAGTCCAAATAGCTACTGCCACTGCTTTTTTAATTTGATTAGCAGGCTTGCTCATATCTGGCTCTTGTTGCTTATTTTTTATACGCTTGCGAAGCTTAAGTATTTTAGTCTCTATCAAGTCTCGATAAATTACTCTAAATACAGTCTGCGGGCACGCCCAACCACACCAAACTCTACCACCTATTGCTGTCATAGCAAATATACCGATAAAAAGAATAATTAGCAAAAACAATAGAGGCAACAGATCTTGCATAGGGAAAACTTGTCCTGCAAGCTGAAGCTCTTTATGGTCAAAACTCAATAGAAATATATGATTGCCATTAATCTTAACAAATGGCATTGCTAATGCTGCAATTGTAATCCCAACATAGACCCAATATCTTTTTACTGCATAAGATACCCATCCTTTTAGGTACTCTTTTTTACCACTCTTTTTTTCTGTATTATCTTGGCTCATTTACTCTCCTTTAATTTTTTGGTTTTATCGAATGGGCAGACAAGTAATATATCTCTCTGACTGCTCACCTCTCTTTGTGAAATCTCCATCCAGTTACTCAAAGCTAGATCTCTTAGCTCTCTGGAATTAATATAATCTTTCAGTGAACTTCTATTAACATCTAACTCTCTAGCTATGTGACTAACATTTTTTTTCTCTTGCAGCATAGATATTATTTTCGATCTCATTGCATCAAACTTAGATGATGACCTACTTCCTTTTGGTCTGCCTCTAACTGCTCTTTTTTCATGTTTACTCTCATTGGGGAGATCCAATATTTGCAAAAGCTCGATAATTTTAGTATCTTGATCTATGACAAAATTATCTTTGGAGACATGCAGTGGCACTTTATGACTCAATGCGCAATTGACAATCTCTATGACTTCATCGACATAGCTACTTAAGAGGTTCAAATCATATACGATAACCAGATCCCCATCTTGCAACGAGTGAATAAAAGATTCAAACTTTATACGATTAGATATTCTAGAAGTAGTGCTCGAATACTCCAGTACGTCTCGGTCTAATTCCAATCCCATTCTTGATGCATATGAGACGACAGATTGCTGCTGTGACGAGAGTGTGCTGCTGCTAGAGGTCTGTCGAAAATAAGCATAATTCACCAGAATCTCTCCTCGCAATAAGATATAACATAGGGGAAATTGTATCTTTTTGGTGTTAAAAATAGATTAAAACTTTATATTTTCGTCATAATATCTGCAAAATCGTTAGATTTATTTTGTCTACAAGGTATTTTTTGGATATAATTATCCATTAGAATCAAACATCCAGTACATCTGGATCCAATACTACAAGGCAGATTATGCATTTTATACAGACTAGAGGCAACGCAGACAAACGAGAAGAAAAGGTTTTGTTCTCAGAAGCCATATTAAGCCCGAGTGCTAGCTTTGGGGGGCTTTATGTCCCAGAAAAGATACCTCAAATGGAGATAGGATTCTTATCTGAGTATCTCAATAGCGATTACAAAACTCTCGCTTTTAGTGTACTCAAAAAATTTGATATCGATATCGATGATGAAGTTATATGGGATGCCCTAAATAGATACGATGAATTTGATGACCCGAGTAATCCCGTGCCATTGGTGCAGATAGAATCATCATGCTATGTGAGTGAACTATACCATGGACCAACGAGAGCGTTCAAGGATATGGCACTCCAGCCCTTTGGTGTAATCTTGAGCGCCTTGGCTCAGAAAAGTTCGCAAGATTATCTCATCATGGCGGCAACTAGCGGTGATACCGGCCCAGCCACACTCGAAACATTCAAGAATCAAGAGAATATCAAAGTAGCATGCCTCTATCCAGATGGAGGAACCAGTGATGTTCAAAAGCTACAAATGGTGACAGAGGGGGCTGAAAATTTAAAAGTCATAGGCGTAACTGGCAACTTTGATGATACTCAAAATGCACTAAAGTCCCTACTATCATGCGATGAATTTAAGGATGAGTTAAAGAATAGAGGCATCAACTTATCTGCTGCCAACTCTGTAAACTTTGGTCGTATTATTTTCCAAATCATA
>CAYWGB010000114.1:0-3668 GCA_964457825.1 uncultured Campylobacterales bacterium
CCTTATCATAGTCTATGTCATAATCACTGTATCTATGAAGTGAGATCACCTGCTTAGTCATATGTGCTAGGTGTCTATCTCTTATCTCGATTGTTATCTCTTCGCTACCATTTACGAGCCCTTTGTGGCTCAAGTAATAGTAGCCTGATGTACCATCAGGTCTGATTTCGTCTCTAAAAAAGAGTTGATCACTGTTGGCAGCAAAAGCATTGATGGATAGATTTTTTCCATCATATTCGCTCTTTATCCCAGTAAAACTTCTACTATATAAACTCAATTCGGTTCTATTTAAGCTCGTATCATAGTCACCAAACATCACAGAAAATTCATCATTTTCTATCTTAAGGTAGAGTTTTTTGCGACTAGGTGCCTCATTACCCTGCTCAGTCGCATCGTTATAAAGTGTATAGTAAGCATCGGAATCGATATTGTCAAACATTTTTTTATCATCTTTTTGTTTGCCACTATCGTATGCCATAGTCATTAGCCATTCACCCTTGATGCGTCCTTTTGCAAAAAATGCTACTCTACCATTTTTATAGAATTTGTCTTTACTGTTACCCAATGGTTCCATGTGTTCGGAGACTTTTCCGTATCCCACAGTTCCCTCAGCAAATCCAACCAATATCCAGTCTCTATGATGTGGTTTTATCTTTACGCGTAACTTTTTAACGCTGCCATCTGCAAGCTTAAAACTCAGAACAGCTTTGCTCGAGCTAGATATTGGCTTGATTTTGATATAAGCTATACCTTGAGAATCTATCCTGTACTGACCTTTACCATTGCTCATGTCCACAGCCATGTGTTGGTTATCCGTATCGAAACTACCGACGATTCCACCACGCATCAAGTGCCCACTCCTACCTCTAAATCTCACTGCAACTATGGGGTCATGCTTGCCATCATCTACTAGATTGGAATACTCTGGTACCAACTCAATGCTAGCAGGCATACCGCTCTCGACATATATCTCTCTACTGTCTGTAGCAATAATTTTTTTATTTGAGTCATATATAGTGGCTCTAAAAACATTAGAACCCTTTGCTAAATCCACACCTTTATAGTGCATAATCTGCATACCATCGCTACCCCTAAATAGACCCTCGTAATTGGCAGGATTTATCATTGCGCCATTTAGAGTAATCTCCACTCTACCGCCTCTTGGATACAGTACAGCCACTCGTGTTGTAGGCAGATTTGGCACCCAGCCAGCTGGTGGCCACACTATCTTGCTCTCTTTGCCCATGCCATCTACATCAGATGAACTGTAGTGTGGCATTTTTTTGAAATTTGTTGGTTTTTTCCAACTATAATCACCATCGTCTATGCTACTATTTGCACCCATATCGACCACAGCCACACTATCATGGCTCTTTTTGAGTACCAAATCACCAGCACTATTACTTGACATAGTAACACTTACTACCTTGCTATGTTTATCTTTTTCCAACTGGGTATCATAATACAGCAGCGCTTTTATCTTCGCATCAGGCATTACGCCGTTAGTTGCATCCAGAGTTATCTTGGCGCTCTTGCTCTCACCCATGGAGACAATCAGCATACCTTTAGTGCTCTTAACTTTAGCTCCGCCCTCAATGCTATCCTTGAGATACTCTACACCACCAGGTATAGAGACATACAACTCAGGGTTTAAAATGCCATCGAGCTTACCTAGCCTAGCCTCTAGTACTATTTGAGAATCATCCACTTTTTTAAGCTTGATATTCAGTCCTGTCACATCCATAGCACCATCTATCTTTTCCACACAGAAGTCTACTCTTCGCAGTCCACCATTAAACATATCCACAAACTGAGATCTCTTCGAACCAGCAAAACGGCTATTTTGTCTACAACTTGCTAGCTTATATCTACCTCTCATGCTATACTCATCTATCTGCATTACATGGGTACCACTCATGACATCGTTAAAGTGATATTTCCCATCTGTGTCTGTTACGACATATCTGCCATCTTCCATATAGAGTTTCACACCTTGTACACCACATCTCTTTTTGTTATCCAATTCATCTACACTCGCTACAGAAGAGGATGGCAAAGATGCTGATTTTGAGCTTGGTGGCTTTACCTGATCACATCTATTATCTATATCATATACTTTACCTACGATAATACCCCGGTTGGCGCTAAGCTCTCTTTTTATCTTTAGTGTTACAGATGCAACATTGGATTTCCCAGCTATTGATGCCTCTGCCCACGCACTATTAGTAGCTCTATTGTGCTCTATGCCAGCACCTACAATAGCCACATAACTCACGTTCACACTCTGCAACGCCTCTAGTCTTGGGTATATTACGCTTAATATTTTGCCGTCCGCTGAAAGAGTAGCCTCCTTGCTAACACCATCAACCTTGAGGCTACCTTTTTTATATTTTACCCCATTTGGCAATCTATCTACTATTTTTACATTCTCATATGCTATTTTGTCTCTGTTGCTGACAGTGAGCGTATATTTGACATATTCTCCTATACTAGCCACATCTTTTGACTGCTTTTTTATAATAAATATCTTATATGACTCCTGCAAAATATGGGCTTTTGCTTCAACAACGTGTTCAACGCCATTATCAGTATAGACAGTCCTTATCTTGTCTCCAGGGTTAATCGATAGCTTGCCATCATTTTGCACCTTGGAATCCGTGGTCGTATGTATATATCCAACAAACACACCCGTATTTGGTCCTGTTTCGATGAGTGTTAGCGTCTCCACATCACCAGTAGTTGGATCTATCACCTCTATCGTAACGGTATCTCGTTTGTTCACATCTCTGTTTTGGTCGAGATCCTTGACTCTGATGATAACCAAATCCTCTTGTCCATAACTATCAGCCCCGCTCATACCAACAGAAGATGGCACATCCAGCGTGGATCCATCCGGCAATGTAGCTGCCCCCATATTGTGTCCAGTACCATTGGCACCATATGTGGTCTCTCCTATAGTCTCGTCTTCACCATCAGGATCATAACGTAAAAACTCTACAGTAGCAGGTGTTACGGCAACTGTAGTCATCACCTCGTTAGTGGTACTATTTTTTTCCACATCGCCTATCACATAAGTAGCATCTGCTCTATTTTTTATCACATCACCAGACTCAGCACTCCAGATTAATGAAAGCAAAGAGAGTGACAATATAAAGAAATATCTAAAAATCATTCGCATATAACTCTCTCTCCTTTCATAAATCTAAACTCTGCTATACCCGACAGGGCAAAAGCCCATGTCACTCAAACTATTTAACTTCTGTCTCTATTGACACACAAGTATGTTTTTCGCCTGCTGTCGATTGTGTAGAGCCAGCAGCCACATCAATCTTTTCTATTGTAACTTTTTGCCCAGCTACCGTAGTATCATCTTTTGCAGCATCTGTCGGTGCTGTTGCACATGCACATACTGCATCTTGACTCTCTTTTTTCAAAGCACTATCTTTAGTTTTTGATAAGTCTAATTTTCCATTAATCGTATCTGTGATATTCAAATCATCCACACTACCTGTACCTGTGTTTTTAATATCAAACATATATCTAATTATTGCTCCTGGAATACGCTTAGGATTAGTTGTTCCATTTACTGGATCACTAACTGGACAAGAAGTCTTAGTAACACTCAATACTGGAGTCTGGATAATATATCCACTTCTAGCAGCCTCTTT
>CAYWGB010000115.1:0-3660 GCA_964457825.1 uncultured Campylobacterales bacterium
TATCTCTGAGTATTTCTATCAGTTCTTTCTTCTTGTCTTTGTTTTTCCATATTTATCACATCTCAGCCTCTCTCATAGCTTCTAACACCTTATCACGCTTCACCACATGCATCATTTTGAATCTATCTCCCATAACGGTAGGTGCTATGAGTGTTTTTACACCCTCTGCATACTTGAGGTACTTCTCTTGGGTAGTAGTCTTGGCAAACTGCTCTAGGATATCTATGATGCCAAATCGCACTAAAGCTCTAGCTTGTGTCTCATACTCTACCAGCTCAAAACCATTTTGCTCAAACGCTTTTATGGCGTGTGTAAAATTTACATCATAGGTAATGTCATCTCTACGAAACGAACTGGCTAGCACTAGCTCCTCATCAAATAGAGGAAAGGTCTCATGCTCCTTGTATATCCGTATCGAAAAGTCATTTCGCACATATTTCTCACCATAATCAAACGTCACAAAATCTACATTGCCAGCAACTAAACTCAAATCTTTTGCAAACTGCTCATATCCCACGGCTATCTCACCAGTACGAAGCATATGCTCATCTGCAAATTTGATCTTGTCAGCTCCAGCATCTTGCCAGCTAATCTCATGCTCATCCACATATGCTATTTTCCCATCTTTATACAATTCACACGGAAATGCATCCAATATCTCGTTTGCCACCACAAAGAGGTGGGTCGTAGATATTTGTGAAATATCTTCATAAATCCTTACCTGCACCTCATCACCAAATCGACTATAAAAATAATCTTTTTGAATTGCACGAAGCTCGGGCTGTCTCTCAACAATAGCAAAAGTCATGCTCTTGATTAAACTACTATCGCAAGTAAATAGCCATTGAATGATATCTCCCAAGAGGTAACCTTGATGCGCCCCTATTTCAACGAGAGAGATGTCTTTGGGTATTTTACCCTGAGATATCTGGCTGTATATATGATTGGCAATGCTGGCACCAAAAAATGGGCTGGCACTAACAGCCGTGTAAAAATCACCGCCCTTACCTATCTCTTTAAAATCTTTGTAATATCCATCTTCGCCATAAAGCCAAGAATCCATATACTCCGCAAATGTCAATTGGCAATCTTAGTATAGAGTTTCAGCAGTTCAAGCTGTTTATCGACTTGGTATATCTTTCTGTCTAATTGCTTTATTTTAAGTGCATTTTTCATAGTCTGGGCATCAAGTTTTGTTTGATCTCCAGTGATAACCATATCTTTTGTGTGTCTGTATAGTTTCCCATAAAGCTTCTCATCTTTTTTCGTAAGTGCTATACGCTTATTGATGATATCTATACTGCGTCGAATATTGGCATATTCTATACCAGCAGTTCTTTTGGTATCTTGTGTCTGTACCACTGACTTCATATAGTCTACACGACTTGATTCGATATCGTCTGAACTATTTATACTAATAGGCATTGAGACTGTAAAACCTATCTTTCTATCTTTGAAATTGTTCAATCCAGACTCTTCAATATCGCTATTTGTGTATCTTGCATTGATTGAGACTGTCGGCAAGTATCTAGACCAAGTAATCTGAGAATTATAATGACTCTGCTTGGCCTGAAGCTCTTTTATCGCTATATCACTATTTTTACTTTTGTATTTATCTAGAGATATTAGATGCAATCTTGGCAGTTTAATCTTGTCAGGATTATGGTTACTAAACGTCTCAAAAGTGCTCTTCAAGTTGGAGAGCGAGAGCTTTATATCTAGTTTGAGAGACTGATTTTTGTTTCTCTCGATGATTGCATTATTCAACACAGAGCTATCCAGTAGTCCTGCATCATAGCTTTCACTCTTTTTTCTGATCTCTATACTATTGTTTTTGATTAAATAATCTAACTTTTTGAGCTGTAGCTTTGCTTTTTTAATGTTAAAAAGTATCTCTATCGCCTTGGCAATACTTTGTCGCTTCCTTGCCTCTATCTGTTGAAAATTCAACTCTTGGAGATTGTCCGCTTGCTTGATAGTATAATATATACCGCCAGACTTAAATATCGGCTGATCTATACCCACGCTAAAAGCAGATGTTTCATAGTATTTATCACTGTTTCGCGCAGGAGACCTGTGCTTATCTTTTGATTTTTGATAACTCAAAACCACCGGCGATACCCAACTTTTACGCAGCTTGCTAGCTTCCAATTCACTCTTTTTTTGCTCATAGTCAAAGATCAAATTTTTG
The DNA here is from genome assembly GCA_964457825.1 of uncultured Campylobacterales bacterium. Taxonomy (GTDB): domain Bacteria; phylum Campylobacterota; class Campylobacteria; order Campylobacterales; family Sulfurovaceae; genus JAAXPZ01. Next base: position 2,192 of record CAYWGB010000115.1, read on the forward strand.
TCGTCAGTGAGATAGTTTGTCAAGCTCTCATCAGCTCCAATTATGCTGGTTCCTAGTATACTAAATACTACTAATAGATTTTTCAAAACGTTTAAACCCTTCTTTAATTTCTATCTCTGTGATCGTCAACGGTGGCAAGAACCTTACAGTATCTCTCCCAGCCTTTAAGACCAACAGCCTGTTCTCTCTCGATGATGTTATCACATTTTGCTGTATCTGTGCACTTTTGGCTCTAAGCCCAAGCATCAATCCCAGTCCAACCTTTTTTTCGAAAAGATTTGGATACTTTTGTGCAATATCTGACAAATATTTATCAAACAATTCAATCCTACTTGATAATGCTCTAGAGCTATATTCGCCCTCCAGCACATCCAGCACACAGAGTGCTGCTTGTGTGCTGAGATAGTTGCCACCAAATGTACTGCCATGATCTCCGGGAACAAGAATCTCTTTAAGATTTGTCATGGTCACACCTATAGGGACTCCTCCCGCCAAACCTTTGGCCAGAGTAATAATATCTGGCTCGATTTCATATGCTTGAGAGGCGAGAAACTCTCCGGTACGATATACTCCGCTTTGAACCTCATCAACTATGAGCAAGATACCATCATCTTTGAGTCTCTTTGCCAATAGTTGGACTGCGTGCTTATCTAGAGGCTCCACACCTCCCTCTCCTTGCACCAGCTCTATCATTACAGCCACAGTCTCATCATCTACCTTGCTATATAGCTCATCGATTCCATCTGCATAGTCGAACCCATCAGGAAAGGGATGAAAATGAGCTGCATGGATACTCTCTTGACCTGTTGCCTTAGCTGTCGCTATTGTCCTGCCATGAAATGAGTTCTCTAGAGTAACTATCTTGAATCGTTTGGAGCCATCTCTCGTCTGACCATATTTCCTAGCTATTTTAATGGCTGCTTCATTTGCTTCTGCTCCAGAATTACCAAAAAAACATCTCATATCATACCCCGACAAATCTACCAATTTCTTAGCAAGCTTGGCTTGTGGCTCTATGACTTGGAGGTTGGATATGTGTATTATCTTGCTGGCCTGTTCACTGATGGCACTGACTAATAACGGATTATTATGTCCTAAACTACTCACACCTATTCCGGCTGCAAAATCTATAAACTCTACACCATCTTGATCAAAGAGCTTCGCCCCTTCACCTCGGACAAAATTGGTGTAGTCACGCCCGTAGGAACTCAACACATAGTCGTGATCCATCTGTTTTAATCTCATTTAAAATCCTATCTTATAATCTATTTAGATTATACCAAAAATTTATAAATTAGATTACGGAGAGCTCCACAGGAGAGCTTCTGAAAACTACATATACTTCTTCAAAACCTCAGGAATCTCAATCGTCCCATCTTCATTTTGATAATTTTCCATTATCGCCACTATCGTACGTCCTACAGCCAATGCAGAACCATTAAGAGTATGTACCAGTCTATTTTTCTTCC
>CAYWGB010000116.1:0-3631 GCA_964457825.1 uncultured Campylobacterales bacterium
AAAAATCACTATGACCAGTCTATCATATTTATTTAGGATATAGCATGATAAATGTGGATTTTATTGTGATATTTTATTTGGGTGTTACTTCTTGAAACATACAATGTGTGGTTTTGGCTTAGTATTAAGGTGAGTAGCCCCACCTTAGATAGATTATAATTTTAGCCCTATCAATAGCTAAAATCATCCCCTAGATAGTTCTTTTTGACGTCTTCGTTGGTTACTATCTGCTCACTAGTACCGCTGGCCAACATGGCTCCGTTTGCCATGACGTAGGCTCTATCACAAATACCCAACGTTTCTCGCACATTATGGTCAGTTATAAGTACACCGATATCTAGCTTGACCAGCTCTTGGACGATCAATTGGATATCTTTTACTGCTAGCGGATCCACTCCAGCAAATGGCTCATCCAATAGTAGAAACTTTGGATCAGGCACCAGTGATCTAGCTATCTCGGCTCTTCTGCGTTCGCCACCGCTAAGTTGGATGCCTTTTCTGTATCTTATGTCAGAAATATTTAGTATCTCGAGCAGTTTATTTATGCGGCTCTCTTGATCGTTTTTGTTTAGACCGGATGCCTCTGCAGCTATTAATAGATTCTCATAGACACTTAGGTCTTTGAAAATGCTGGACTCTTGAGGCAGATAACCAATGCCTAGACGTGCTCTCTTGCTTAGAGGTAGACTTGTAATATCTGCACTATCTAAAATAACATTGCCAGATGTTACACCAGTAAGTCCACATATCATGTAAAAGGTTGTGGTCTTTCCTGCTCCATTTGGGCCTAATAGACCTACAACCTCTCCACTGTTTACCTCTATAGAGATATCTTTTACAATAGTTGCTTTTTTGATTGTTTTTGATAGTGATATTGCTTGGAGTTTATGCATTTAATTTCCTAATCGTATATAGTCTGGAGTCCGGAGTAGAGCTATTTATCTCGATATTATAGCACTCAAATCCAAATGATAGTAGCATCTCTTTTAGCTCATCACTACCCCACTCTACCATATGCCAGCCACTTTTTTCAAACTCTTCTATGAGTCCTAGTGCAACAATCTCTTCAAACTCTTTTCTGTATAGATCATAGTGATATAGACTCTCGTCATATCTGTGTTGTAGTGAAAACGTTGGTGAAGTGATAGATGCATCTACCCCCCTGCTCTTGCCTATGGCTTTGGCAAGCGTGGTTTTACCTGAGCCCAAATCTCCACATAGAAAGAGTATGGCATCTGATGGAATCACATCATTGAGCTTAGCAGCTATTGACTCAAGTGCATCCAGAGAAGCAGTTATGCTAAACATATCACGAGTAACTATTGCTGACTCTTACTATCTCTTTGAGATGTGTAGAGGCCAGACCACTCTCTATGGCGTGTTTGGCCATCTCGATACCCTCTTTTATGTCTCGACAGCTACCATCTGCAAATAGTGCATATGCTGTATTTAGAAGAACGATATCTAGTTTGGCACCCTTTTGCTGATTGTCAAAGATTGATTGGGTTATTTGTGCATTTTGTGATGCATTGCCTCCCTCTATCGCCTCTTTTGGTGCGAGAGTAAATCCATGCTCTTGAGGATCGATTATCCCTTGGGATATCTGCCCGTCTGCCACATACGAAAACTGTGTGGTGGTTGATATGGATATCTCGTCCATGCCGTCATCACTGCTGACTACAAAAGCTCTTTGTGTGCCTATGGAGAGTAGAGTTTTTGCCATGATCTCGATGTAGTCTGGAGAGAAAACACCCATGAGATATTTGCTAGCCCCAGATGGGTTGGTCAATGGGCCCAGGATATTGAAGATCGTCCTGTGGTCGATGGATTTTCGTATAGGCATGATGTGTTTCATGGCTGGATGGTGATTGACAGCAAACATAAAACACATTCTCACCTCTTGTAGCATGAGAGACTGCTGTTCAGGGGTGAGATTCAGGTTTATCCCTAAGCTCTCTAGCATATCAGCAGAGCCAGAGTTACTGGTGATGCTTCTATTTCCATGTTTTGCTACATATGAGCCGATGGCTGATAGTAACAGTGAGACAGTCGAAGAGATATTGAAGCTCCCGCTCTTGTCACCACCTGTACCTACGACATCTACTACTTTATCTCGCAGGTCTGATGGCAGATCAAGTTTGATCGAGTGACTTCTCATTACCTCAACAGCATCTGTGACATCTTGTGCACTCTCGCCTCTTTCATAAAGCTCTATCAAAAATGCTCTAGCATCATCATGAGCCAACTCGTTTGCAAAAAGTTTTTCTAGTTTCTCTTTTGTTTTCATGATGATATTATAGCACAAACCAAGAGAAAAAATTCCTAATCGAAGTGAAGTCTAGTTGTCCAGCTCTTTTACATACTCATCTTTTTGGCTTTTGGGGATAGATTTGGTTTTTGGAATCTGCAAGACCTCATAACTCTTTGGCCCTTTGAGATACTCTATGGTGACCTTGTCTCCTATGGCTACATTTTTACTCGCCTTAGCTTGGATACCGTTGATATACACAACACCACTTTTGAGCATATCGGTCGATATTGTGCGTCGCTTGACTACATTGACGCTACTTAGCCACTTATCGATTCTCATGATTGTTTAAACATCTCTTCGACTTTTTTAGCCTCAATGATACCCTGCATTGTGATAGATTGCTCGGTCAATAGATGCTCATCTTGTAGCTGCTGAAATATCTCAATAGCCTGTGGTTTACCATCAGGATACATGCCTGTCTCGACTAGTATCGCCATCACATCCTCCATGGATTCATCTGGCTTTTTTTTGTAAGCACCCAAGAGGGTAACTTGTTTGAGTATATCATCTTGCATCTGTGGCCTTAGTGTAGCTCAGAGTTGAGCTTGACTTCTCTAGTACTTCTACGTGCAATAGTCTCTCCTGTAGTGGAGTCTTGACGATAGTGGATTCCATCTAGAGACTGGAGCTCTTCGCCTTTGAAAATCTCTTTTGATTTGAGGTCTGCTTGTGGGTTTGCCTCTTTGATTTTGGCCAATTGGTCTGCAGAGATAGATATTTTGGTACCTGCTAATATGGTGATACCAGCATCTACGATACACCCATCACCAAGGGGTAGTCCTGTGACTGAGTTGGCACCTAGAAGTGTGTTTTCTCCTATACTTACTGGATTACCATCTGTACCACTTAGCACGCCTAATATGCTAGCACCTCCTCCCACATCACTGCCTGCACCTACTATGGCTGAACTGGAGATTCTACCCTCTACCATGACTGGGCCTAGAGTTCCTGCGTTGAAGTTGATGTATGATGCTCCTGGCATGACAGTTGTGCCTGCTGCTAGCTGTGCACCCATACGCACTTTGCTACTATCCAAGATACGAGTATTGTCAGCTGGGATGATGTGTTGTAGGTATCTAGGGAATTTATCTACACTATCTACACATGGGTATGTGCCGGCTATTTTCATCTGGATTTCATTCTCTCTGAGATACTCTAGCTCATACGGCTTGTTGCCTACCCACGCTACATTTGGGAGTACACCAAATGCACCATTGAGATCTATGCCTCTGAGTGGTGCTTTTCCTAACGAGAGTGCGTATAGTTTGAGATAGACACTCTCTACGCTTTTGGGTGCTGAGTCTTCCCATAGAAATGCTA